>JACQAL010000001.1 GCA_016195025.1 Bacteroidota bacterium
ACAATGAGTTCGGTAACGGGAAGCGAAACGGGTTTTTCCCATTTTGCGGGCAGTATATTTTCGTCAGTGGATATTCCGTATTCATACACATAAGTTGCGTGCCCCATGGTTGCCGATTTCACGCGCACATGAAAACTTCCTTTTTCGGCAGGCAATGATTCAAAGTCGCGCGGGTGAAGCGAGCCCTTCTTTTTCAGCCCGAAGCCGGTGCGCAGCGCCACCGCTTCTCCTGCTGTTACATCTCCCTGCGCCACCGCCACATCGTTGCACACGCCCTGCACATAGAGCGCCATTTTTTTGAAGGTGCGGTTCACAATGTTGCGCTGTTTTATTTCGTCATCAGCCGTTTTGGTGGGCGGCTTGGTCTGGCGCGCGGTGTGAATGTTCATGAGCGTGTCGGCTTGGGCGTGCAGGGTGCCGTCTGTGGGATTCACTCCGCCTGCATCGGGGTCGCCTGTGGTGATAATGCCTTTGCAGGTGCTTACGGCTACAGTTACTTCCAGCCGGCCAATGTCAGTGATGAGCAGGATTTTCGGAAGGTTCTTTTTGGTGGTTGCCAGCAGGATGATGAAACGTGCATAATCGCTGGCTTTGAGGATGATTTTTTTCATGTGAGTGGTTTGTTTGTAAAGTGTAGTAACTGTTTTTATTTTTCGTTCAGCAAACGAAGATAAAGCGTTATTCTTTTGAATGAAATAAATGAAAGTCCGCATTTGAGTACCTCTGTTTCATAACCAATTAAATCTAATTAGTATGGAACAGAAAAAACAAAATCCGTGTACAATCGGAACAGGCGCTAAAGCAGCGCGCAGATTCAACGTGCTCAAACTGGTGGGCGAAGAACTCAGCAACGAGCAGCTTGCAGACCATCTGAAGGAGAAGGTTCACACGGTGGTGAAAGATTTGAAAATCATTTTCAAAACGCTGAGCGTTCACAGCCGCGCGGGCGCGGTTCACAAAGCGTGGAAGGAAGGGATTTTTACAAAGGAGAATTGCTAGAACTCTCCCCCGTCCCCTCTCTACCTCATCCCTCCGACCAGAGGTACGGAGTCCGTATTCCATCGGACCGTCCCTTCTCCTTTAAAAGGAGAAGGGAGTGAGGGTTGAGGTCGTGGTGACGAAGTCAGGGGTGAGTTACTTGCTCTTGAGCCCCGATACGCGCTTTGCGCTATCGGGATTTTCGTCTTTATTATTTTTTTATTTGGACTTCAACATTTTCTTTGTATCGGCAATTTTTCCGTCCACCACTAATGAGTAGGAATACAGAGCCCCTCCTAAATCCTCCCCGTTGGGGAGGACTTTTTATTTGGCGCGAAGCATTTTCTTAGTATCATGGATTATTTTGCGTAAGTCCTGAATTAAATTTTAATTTTAATCCCTATTACAAGCACATCGTCCATCCCGATGGAAGCCGCATCGGGATTTACTCACATCTTTTTTATTTTTTCTGTTTGAGTTCGTGAATGCTTCGCATTTCCGATACCTGTGTGCTAAACCCTGATACCTATCAGCAAGACATCGTCAACCTGCTCCATGCCGCCTTTCCATTCGTCAAATGTTTTATTCAGAATTTCTTTCTGCTCTGTAAATCCCTTATCGCTAATCGCTAATAACAGTTCATTGAGTTGCTTGTACTTGAATTTTTTTCCTTTGGGTCCGCCAAACTGGTCGGCATAGCCATCGGTGTACAAGTAAATGGTTGATGGTTTCCCGATGAAATCGGGATTCAGAGCAAGATGGTTAATGGTTGATGGTTCAATAGCCCTGTGCGTGAAGGGATGTTTGCGCTCGCTCAAGCCAACGGGCATGTTGTCGGCTTCGAGTTGAATAATTTTTCCATCGTGAATGAGAACGGGCGCGTTGTTGGCTGCACTGTATTCTAACTTTAAACCTGAAACTTCAAACCTGAAACTCATCAGAATGCAGTCCATTCCGTCCTGCTGCGTTACGGCACTGCCTTCGAGGTTCAGGGCGCGGATGATTTCTTCGCGCGCCTCATTGAGAATAAGATGCGGCTCGGTGATTTTTCTTTCCACCGTAACTTCGTTGAGAATGGAAATGTTCAGCAAACTCATGAACGCGCCCGGCACGCCATGCCCCGTGCAATCGCCACAGCAGAGGAGAAAAGAACCGGCTGTATAGTTCGCCCAGTAAAAATCACCGCTCACCACATCTTTTGGCTTGAAGAGGATGAAATATTCTTTGAGGTGTTTGCCGATGAAGTTATCGCTGGTGAGCAGTGCGCCCTGTATGCGCGAGGCGTAGTTGATGCTGTCGGTAATGTCTTTGTTTTTTTCTTCCACTATTTTCTTTTGTTCTTCAATCACTGTGTTTTTATCAGCAAGTTCTTTGTTTGCTTTTTGTTTCTGGCGGTATCCTCTGAAAATAAAAAACGCAAGCAGCAACACTAATAACAAGCCACCGCTGATGGAATAGGTAATTATTTTTTGTTTTCTTTTTTCTTCAGCGGCAATGGCATCTTTCTTTTCCTGCTCCGCTTTTGATGCGGCATCCTTCTTATCAAACTCAAACTTCATTTGCGCGCGCACAGTTTTTTTGGTGTTCTCTTCGTTCAGGATACTATCCTTATATATAATGTAGAGTTTGTAATTGTTGTAGGCGCTGCTGAAATGTTCGCTTGCCCCTTGCCAATTGCCGATTGCCGATTGCCGACTGGCTATTGCGCTATCCGCCTCCGCAAGCCCTGCGTAACTTTCTTTAATCCTCTCCTTGCTGCCTATTGCCTTGCTTAACTCCAAGCCCTTTTGCAGTTCTTCTTTTCCTTCTTTTGCCCGCCCTTGCTTTAGATATGTTTCTCCGATGTTGATGTGAGAAGTGGCAATGCCATCTTTGTCTCCGATTTCTTCTCTGATTTTCAAGGAAGCGAAATGCTCTTTGAGCGCATCGGTGAAAAGTTCCCCTCTCTTTTGGAGAGGGGTTAGGGGTGAGGTGGCTTGCTCCATATAAATTTCTCCGATGTTGTTGTGAGAAGTGGCAATGGCATTTTTGTTACCAATTTCTTCAAAGGTTTTCAGGGCAGCGAAATGCTCTTTGAGCGCATCGGGGTAATTGCCTTGATTCCGATAAATAATTCCGATGTTGTTGTGAGAAGTTGCAATGCCTTTTTGCGCCTCCCGATACGCTTTGCTATCGGGATTTCCGCTTCGCTCCAAGATTTCTTCTCTTATTTTCAAGGCAGCGAAATACTCTTTTAGCGCATCGGGGTAATTGCCTTGCTGTGTATAAATAATTCCGATGTTGCTGTGAGTAGCGGCAAGTGAACGGGAGAGTGAGAGAGTGAGCCGCCCGCTTTCTCCTTGTCTCACTTTCCCGCTTTCCCGTTTTCTCACTTTCTCATTGAGCGTAATGGCTTCATTGGCATATTGCAAAGCGGGTTGGTAATCGCCTTGTCTCCATAATTGCTCGCTCAAAGCGTTGAGGTGGTTCACTTTGTTCGTATCCTCTTTATCTTTTTTGAGGAGGGAGAGGAGAGAATCAATCCGCGCATTCTGCGCGTGGGAGGAATAAGGAATAAGGTATAGGGAAATAAGGGAAATACAAAACAGCCGAATGACGAACAACCGAACAGGGCTGTTGTAAACCTTCAAGGTTTTCAAAACCTTGAAGGTTTGAATGTTTGGCGCGGTTGCGCGCCATTCGTACTTCTGCATTTTGGTTTTCATTTTCAAATTTTCAAATGTCGCCTTGCGCCATGGCGCGTTTCGCGCTCATTAACTCATCGGCTAATTGTCCTTTGGCATTTTCGCTTGTTATGCTCTTTCAACAAAATACATTTTAATTTTTCCTTTGTGCTTCGCTTCAATTTCTCCTCGGTAAATACAGTTGAATTTATCTTTCACCAGTTCGTATGTGCTTCCCGAAACATTCACTTTGCCTGCTTCACCTGAACTTTCCATGCGTGAAGCGGTGTTCACCGTATCACCCCAGATGTCGTAAGAGAATTTTTTTATGCCCACAATTCCTGCAACAATGGGACCTGTGTGAATGCCAATGCGAATTTGAAATGCAGGTTTATTGTTGGTGGTTTGTTGTTGGTTGTGTTCTTCCATAAATTGCTGTATCTGCACTGCTGCAAGCGTAACATCCATTGCGTTGGTAGTATTGGCTACAGGCAATCCGCCTGCGCACATGTAAGAATCGCCAATGGTTTTTATTTTTTCTATGGGGTACTTTGAAATTATTTCGTCAAACTTCTTGAATAGAAAATCCAACTCGCTTACTAATTCTTTTGCACTGAGTTTTTCGGCAATTTGCGTGAAGCCCTTGAAATCGGTGAAGAGAACAGTTACCATGTCAAACTGCTTGGGCTCGGCATGACCGGTGAGTTTCAGTTCTTCGGCTGTTTCAGCAGGGAGAATATTCAGCAGCAATTCATCCGAGCGCTTTTTTTCTTTGGCGATGCGGTTGCGCTGGCGATATACAATAAGGAAAAATACAAGCACTCCACACAAACCTCCTGCAATGGAGTTGCGGATTATTTTTTGCTTGCGGCTTTCTGCTTCTGCTACGGCATCTTTCTTTTCCTGCTCGGCTTTTTGCGCTGCCTGCTGCTTTTCAAACTCGTAGTTCATTTCCTTACGCACTAATTGTTTTTTATTTTCCTGACTGAAAATAGTATCTTTTAACGCCATTCCTTTTTTGTAATGCTCAAGAGATAGTTTGTAGTTGGGAGTTGGCAGATGGGAGTAGAGTTCGCTGAGAGATTCTTCAAATATCCTTTCATAATCCTGCGATTCAATTTCCCGACACAACTTTAATGCATCCTGCAAATATTTTTCCGCATCAGTAAAGAATTTTTTCTTTTGTTCCTCATTCCTTGTTTCTTGTCCCTTTTTTGTATAAAGCGAGCCGATGTTGCCAAGGTCTGCTGCCATTCCGTTTTTATCTCCAAGTTCTTCATCTGTTTTCAATGCCATGGAATAATAGTCAAGGGATTTGGCGTATAAAGAATCTCTTGTGAATTGTGATTTGTTATTTGTTGCTTGCTCTCTATAAACAATTCCAATGTTGCCCAGAGCGTTTGCAATTTCATGTTTATTCCCAAGTTCTTCATCTATTTTCAATGCTCTGAAATAATAGTCCAATGCTTTGGTGTAAAGTCGGTTTCGCTCCGCAATGCTATCGGGACTCACTATAGTCGCTTCTTCGTCATAAACAATTCCGATGTTGCCGAGAGTAATTGCAACTCCCAATTTATTTCCAAATTCTTCTTTCATTTTCAACGCCCTGAAATAATAGTCCAATGCTTTGGCATAGTCGGATTGATTACGATAGACATTTCCGATGTTGCCGAGGCGCATGGCAATTGCTTTTTTGTTTTTTAATTCCTCATCAATCTTTAATGCTTTGAGATAATAGTCAAGGGCTTGGAGATAATTTGCCTGATACCGAAAAATATTGGCACTATTGTTATACGCATTTGCAATGCCTTTTTTGAAATTCAGTTTGCGGGCAAGTTGCAAGGATTCATTTCCGTAGTTCAATCCTTTTTCATAGTCGCCTGTTAATTCACATTCGCGGGTTAATTGATAGAGGTGGTTTACTTTGTTCGTATCCTCTTTGTCTTTTTTGAGGAGGAGTAAAAGGGAATCGGTTTTCGCATTCTGCGCGTGGGAGGAATAAGGTATAAGGTATAGGGGAATAAGGGAACTACACAACAGCCGAAGGACGAACAACCGAACAGGGCTGTTGTAAACCTTCAAGGTTTTCAAAACCTTGAAGGTTTGAATGTTTGGCGCGGTTGCGCGCCATTCGTACTTCTGCATTTTGGTTTTCATTTTCTCCGATGGAATACGGAGTCCGTAACTTTGTTCGGACAAATTTTCAAATTATACTAAAGTTATCTGCGAATACGAATTTTTACGCCCCGATGTATCGGGATGAAACAAATGTACGAATTACATATTGTTCTATGTGTTTCATTCGCTCCGAAGAATTACGGAGTCCGTATTACATCGGACAGATTCGGTTTTTATTCGTATTCGCAGATGAAACAAACTTTCGGATACCTGACTACTTTCAGTATAGAGAGGGGTCAGGGGTGAGTTACTTCAGCAGTTCCACCGCTTCCTGCACGCTGATCATTTTAATTTACTCACCTCTGGCACTTCGTGTCCGTCCCCTCTCTGCGAGCAGAGAGGGGATTATGCTTGAGTGAAAAATAAAATTTTCTTTTTTACCTCATCTATGTTTTCCAGTTCTTCATTTTTAAATCGTAGCACATTCAATCCTTTTTCCCGCATAACAATATCTCTTTGTTCATCTCTGTCTTTTTGATAGTCATGTATTTTTCCATCAACTTCAATAACCAATGAAATTTCATTTGAGTAAAAATCAGCAATGAAAAAGAAGAGGCGTTGGTTTTGTGTCTGATAAACGATAGGGTGCTGGCGAAAGAATTTTATTCCATTCAGTTTCCTGTTTCTTACTTCTGCCCAAAGCTTTGCTTCTGCAGGAGTTTGATTCTTTCTTAAATCACGCGCCAGTTCAGTAATGGATTTGAAATTAAAAACCATAAAACAAATGTATGCTTAATTGTTCCCCTCTCTATCTGATAGAGAGGGGTCAGGGGTGAGTCACTTCAGCAGTTCCACCGCTTCCTGCACGCTGATCATTTCGTCTTTGAAAAAAGCAACGAGGAAGGCATCTTTGATTCCGTATTTCTCCCCCACTTCATCGCGGAATTTTTTCGCCTCTTCGTAACTGCCGAACTTGCCGGCAACATACTGGTTCACGCCCGATGATTTCTTTTTCTTTTCCAGCCCGGGAAGTTTGCTGAACTTTTTCTGCATATCGGCTGGCGGCTCGTTCATGAATGCGCCCACCTGCACGCGGAACACCACTAATTTTTTATCCACCGCGCTCTTAGGCGTTTTGGGTTCTTCCATGGTTTCATTCTTGGGCTGAACAATTCCACCGCTGGCTGCCGAAACCGGCACGCGCTTGTTATCTTTATACGCCACCACGAACGCTCCTTTATAACCCTTCTTCGCCAGTTCATCGCGGTGTTTCATGGCATCCTGCACCGAGGAGAAAGAGCCGCTGGTATACTTATATAACCCATCTTCGGTTTTCACTTCCACCATCGGTCCTGCATTTTTGAAAACATTCATGGAAAGTTTTTTCGAATACGCTCCCAACTGAACGCGGTACACCACTCCTTTCATATCGGGCTTCACTTCAGTAGTTGTTTTCACTTCGCTTAAGCCGGCAAGGTTTTCAGCAGTGGGTTCGGAGAACGAACCGTCTTTATTGCGAATCATCACTTTTGCACCGGGGAATCCTGCGCCCTTCAATTCATCTCTGCGCTTTTCGGCATCGGGCAATCTTCCGAAATTGCCGGCTGTGTAAACCGTGGAAGAATCTTTTTGCATGGAACTTTTCACATCGGGCACGCTCAGGAGTTTTCCCATTTCATCGGGAGGAACGCCTTTGCTATAGGTGCCTAGAACCACCACTAATTCCCTGCGGTAAACAACTGTTGATTCGCGCGGCTTACTCCATCCTCCGCCTGCCGAAGCCACAGGATTTATAATGGTGTCTTTATACATGGCATATTGCCCGGTGGAATCGCTCCATATTCTATAATTGCGCGCAAGGGTGCTGTCATTCATCGCCACTCCGTTTTCATCTACCATGGCGCCTGCAGGAGAGTTTACTTCTTTGTCCACGTAATCGGGATGTCCGTCTCCATCGCTGTCGAGCGGGCAGCCCTTTGCATCCACGGCAACTCCGGGAGGTGTTCCCTGGCAGGAATCGTTCCAGTCAATCACGCCATCGCCATCGGTATCTTCGATTGCAAGCGCGGCAAATTCGGCATCGGTGAGCGGAGAAATATAAGGCGGCTTCGGATTGAACAAATCAAAGGTGAGCGTGAAATAGGTTTCAAGGAAATTATCTTTCTTGCTGTCACCTTTGCCAACTCCTTTGTTATCGGGCGTGATGCCGTCAATATAATCGGTGAAGGTGAAGTGCATGGTGGCGCCTAATTTGAAATTCCAGCGCGGAGTGAGATGCAGGGTTACACCCACGCCCACGGGAACGGCAAACGAGCGCTCGGGATATTTGCCGAAGAGCACACCGTTCATCTTGCGCACATCGGTTTCATATTTATAATCGCGCGCAAGCGGAATTGCATTGATGGCATTCGGGTCTTCTTCAGACATATTCTTTATGCTTCCATCGCTCCAGAAATAATATTTGTTTCCGCTGGCATCGTATAAATCGGTCTTGGTGAGGAACTCAAAATATTC
The DNA here is from genome assembly GCA_016195025.1 of Bacteroidota bacterium. Taxonomy (NCBI): domain Bacteria; kingdom Pseudomonadati; phylum Bacteroidota; species Bacteroidota bacterium. The sequence goes on from JACQAL010000001.1 coordinate 8,274, forward strand.
AAAGCCGGTGGTAATGAAAGGGTCTGCGCTGCGTTTCTTCTTAAGAAAATTATCAAAGTTATATTCCAGATGCAATCCGCCCATGCGGATGGAGGATTGAAAATTCGCGAAGCGCGGCCCGCGTTCATTGGCGCTGAGCGTTCCGAACATGGCGCGCGCGCCAACAGTTAACGAGCGCGATACTTGTTCGGAAAAAGTAACATGGTATCCTAAGCGGCTGAGCGATGGAGCGAGCGTGTGCTTGTCGCCCACATCTCCGTAAAAAGTTAAAATGCCGGGACCAAATCCCAGCGTGGGCTGAGCAAGTTTCGGCATAAAGAACTTGGAGGAATCAATATTCTTTTTTTCTTTTTCAGGAAACGGATGCGGATACGGATAGTGATAAGTTTCAGGAACTGACTTTGCCGTGTCTTGCGCAAAGGAAGAAACAAAAAGCAAAAGGCAAAAAGAAAAAAGTAAAAAGTAAATTCGTTTCATCGGTTCAAAGATAGAAAAGAAACCCGAAACTCTTTATGGAATCCATTTCTGGTTGGAAACCATGAGCCCTTCCTGCACCGTTACTCTTTTTCCGTTGCTGTAAGCGGTGACAAAGGGTTTTTCAATTCCTTTCGTGCGCATCTTTTCGCGGTAGTCGCGCGCATCGCGGTACTGCCCGTATTTTCCGGTAATATATTTTCTCCAGCCCTCGTGCAGTTCCATGTTTACTTTGCTCGGTATGGCAAACTTGCTTTCAAAGTAAGACGTGCTGCGATCGGTTTTTGAAAGCGCGCATATCTGCACTTTGAAATTCACTTTGGTTTCAGGAGATGGAACATGAGTGGTGGTGGAAGTGGTAGTTGTTTCAGGTTGCGTAGTGGTGGTGGTAGTTGCAAGCGTTGATTTTGGTTTTACAGAAATAGTAGTGGCTGGAATTTCCGCTTTCATCGGGTTGTCATTATCTACATAAGAAAAGGTGCCGATGATGGTCATGTCTCCCGTAACTTTTCCTCCCACTGAAATACGGTACGAAACTTTTATTTCTTCATCGGCAGGAAGATTATCCCAGATGATTTTCACTTTCTGGTCAACAAAAGAAAATGTTCCGCCTTGGTTGGTGAGCGACATGGCGGTTAATCCTTCGGGAAGCGTTTCCTGGATGCGCGCGAAACCTTTGATGCCGCTTTTCTTTACGGCAATTTCAACGGTGAATTCTGTTCCGGCTTCCGGGATTCCCACTATGGTTCTGTTAGCAGAAATATTCAGCAATGTTTTTTCTGCCTGCGTGGCAGTGGTGGTGGTTGCAGTTGTCTCCGGCTGAGTGGCAGTTGTAGTGGTTGCTGTTGTTTCGGGCTGAGTAGCAGTGGTAGTGGTTGCAGTGGTTTCCGGCTGAGTAGCAGTTGTAGTGGTTGCAGTTGTTTCAGGTTGCGTAGTGGTGGTAGTCGTTGCCATTCCTTCTGCACTTTCCACCTGAACGGTTAACGGAGGCAATTCATAGGTTTGCTTTTCATTGTTCATCACGTAAGAAAATTTTCCTGAGAGTTCCGCGTTTCCAAGTTGCATGGACGCATCGGGAGTAACTTTATAGGAAATGGTAAACTCCTGATCGGAAGGAAGAGAAATCCAGGTAAACTTCACCACGTTGTCTTCGGGCAAATATTTAAACTCGGCACCTTTCGCTTCCACCACGGTGGCGTTGCCGAATCCTGCGGGCAGTTGCTGTTTCATGTGCCCTACTCCGGCAAGCGAACCTTTATTAATAGTAATGGAAATGGTGAAGGGCTCGCCTTGTTTTACTTTTGAAGGCGCATCCATTTTCGCGGTTACGTCTCCGGGAAAAAATGCGCGCACCAGAAGAAGCGCCAGCATGTTCATGAGGATAATTATGTATTTAATCATATCTTTTTTTGTTTCACGGATTCAAACAGAATAAAAATCTGTTTGCATCTGTAGTTATTCGTTGAAAGCAAAACTATCTCAAATCGAAATCAATAAAAATTGCCGGGGTTTCAACTTACAAACACACTTCTGTTAATTGAAGAAGCACATTACAAACATTCGTTTGTTAATAAGGAAGGGAATGAAAATTAAATTTTCATAGGTCCGACAAAGTACGGACTCCGTATTTTATCGGAGAGAAATTGCATCTCCAGTTCCACAGAAGAAGGTGTGAGCAAAGGAACTTCACTTGTATTGGGAATGGGAATATGGAATACGTGAAGCAAAATCAATTTTGCTTTTGTGAACTTGGCGAGGCAACTATTTTAGAGCGGTTCAAAAAAGATTTTGCAGCAATTAAAGGCGACCCGGTTTTCTACGAACATAAATTATAATGGAAGGATGGAATGTTGGAAGTCCCGATAACTATCGGAAGGAAGTGTGGCTTTTCTATAATTCCAATCTTGCATTTTTCCCATTTTTACCTGACTCTGTGAATCAGAAGCAAAGTAGTGGCGAAAAGAAAAAACGCTCCCGTCTGGTGAAGCACCGCGATTACAATCGGCACTCCGTAAAGTAAAGTCAGAACTCCCAATGTAAATTGCGCGAGAACAATTATTGCAAGCGCATTGATAATTTTTTTCTGCCCTTGTGCGAGTTGAAGTTGTCTTGAGAGAAAGAAAATTATTCCGGCAATGAACACAACCACATAAGCAATGTACCGGTGAATAAACTGAACGCCAGCGTGCCCTTCCAGAAAATTTTTCCAAAGAGGTTCAAGTGAAATAATATCGGAAGGAAACCATTCATTTCCCATTTTGGGCCAGCTGGGATAGCCGTAACCTGCTTTCAATCCTGCAACGAATGCTCCGTAAATAATTTGAAGAATGACAACGGAAAAAAGAATGATGGAAAGTTTTTTTATTTTGTTGTTGGTCGGGATTTTAAATCCCGACCAACAAATTAAATCCAGCGCATACCAAAACGTAAATCCAAAAACTGTGAATGCGGAAATCAAATGCAGCGCAAGGCGGTAATGGCTCACATACATATTTTCTGACAAACCGCTTTTCACCATAAACCAGCCGATGAATCCCTGCACGCCACCGAGAAGAAAAAGCACGAGCGCCTTTTTCATAAAGCCCTCCGGAATTTTTTTCTTCCACCAGAAAAATAAAAACGGAACGAGGAAAACTATTCCGATTAATCTTCCAAGCAAGCGATGAATATATTCCCACCAATAAATTTTTTTGAAATCGGAAAGCGTGAAATCAGAGTTGATGAGTTTGAATTGCGGAGTTTGTTTGTAGCCGTCAAATTCTTTTTGCCATGCTTCTTCTGAAAATGGCGGCAAAGTTCCGGTAACAATTTTCCATTCTGTAATTGACAAACCCGAACCGGTGAGGCGGGTGATTCCTCCTATGACCACCATTGCGTAGATGAGAAAACAGCCGGTGAGAAGCCAAATGATTATAGGTCGGTGTGGATTTTTCTGCACGCGCAAATATAACATCATGTTCCACATAAGATTTTATCTTTGCGGTTGTTTTTAAATGTAAATTATTTTTTGAGATTGCTTCGTTATCCCGATAACTATCGGGATTCCTCGCAATGACGAAAAAAATTGGCTCCGTAGTTCAATGGATAGAACGTCTGACTACGGATCAGATGGTTGGGGGTTCGAGTCCCTCCGGAGTCACAAAGCGGATTTTTCAGTCCGCTTTTTTTATTCCTTCGGCTTATCTTTCTGCGATGGCTTTGCAATGGATTCGCGCATGGAAGTGTCGGCTTGAATATTTTGCATCTTGTAATAATCCATGATGCCGAGATTTCCGCTGCGGAATGATTCTGCCATGGCGAGAGGAATCTGCGCTTCGGCTTCAATAACTTTTGCGCGCGCTTCCTGCGCTTTCGCTTTCATTTCCTGTTCGTAGGCAACCGCCATTGCCCTGCGCTCTTCCGCTTTTGCCTGCGCCACTTTTAAATCAGCGCTTGCCTGTTCGGTTTGAAGTTTCGCGCCAATGTTTTCGCCCACGTCAATATCGGCAATGTCAATGGAAAGAATTTCAAATGCAGTTCCCGCATCCAAGCCCTTCGCCAAAACAGTTTTAGAAATTGTATCGGGATTCTCCAAAACAGATTTATGGTCGTGTGCCGAACCGATGCTTGTAACAATTCCTTCGCCCACGCGCGCGAGAACCGTTTCTTCGCCCGCACCGCCCACCAGTTGATTAATATTTGTGCGCACCGTTACGCGCGCTTTCACGTTCAGTTGAATTCCGTTTTTCGCCACGGCAGAAACCGGTGGCGTGTCAATCACGCGCGGGTTTACGGAAAGCTGCACCGCGTCAAACACATCGCGACCTGCCAAATCAATGGCAGTGGCGAGTTTGAAGTTGAGCGGAATATTTGCTTTCTCGGCAGAGATAAGCGCGTTCACCACCGCCTGCACGTGCCCGCCCGCCATATAGTGCGCTTCGAGTTCATCGCGTAAAAGTTTGAGACCTGCTTTATGCGCGTTAATGAGCGCGTTGGTAATAACTCCCGGAGGAACTTTCCGGAAGCGCATGAGCGCAAGTTGTATCAATGACATTCTTACTCCTGAAAGTTGCGCAGTCACCCATAATCCTATAGGGAGAATGCGGAAAAAGAGCCAGAGAAAAATTAATGCTCCTAAGCCGAGGAGCGCGTAAACGAGAACTTGTTCGGGTGCCATGAAAAGAAAGTTAGAGGTTAGATGTTAGATGTTTGAGGTGCGAATATACAAATGGAAGCAATCTTATTTCAGTTTAACAAAAATTTTATTTTGCTGAACTTTTATTAGACATTATTCAAAATAAGAAACTATGTGTATGTTGTCATTTCGACCGAAGGGAGAAATCTCCTCATTCAGGGGGAGATTTCTCACCCTCAAAGCAGGGTTCGAAATGACAAACCTCTATCTAATCTGAATAATGTCTATTACAGTAATTTCTTTTTCCTCCGTGAAGGCGGTTGTACAAAAAAATTCTACTTTCTTTTACATTGCGAGTAACTAAATTACATTTGCCGACTGAAATAAAATAAAAATTGCAGTGAAGCGCAAACAAAAAATATACATTGACACATCTGTTGCAGGTGGATATTTTGACAAAGAATTTTCTGATGATACAAGAAAGTTCTTTGCGCGAATCAAAAAAGGAGAACTGATAATAATACTGTCCTCTTTGCTTGATAACGAACTGTTAGATGCTCCCGAAAGAGTCCGCTCTCTTATTCATCGGATGAAAAAAAATCATATTGGAAGAGTGAAACACACTGAAGAAGCAGAGGTGTTGGCAGAAAAATATTTAATTGCAAAGGTGGTTGGAAAAACAAGCATCGAAGATTGCAGGCATATTGCATTAGCAACAATCTGTAATGCCGATGTACTCGTCAGTTGGAATTTTAAACATATAGTAAATGTAGAACGCATCAATGGATATAATTCCGTAAATTTGAAAAACGGTTATAAAACCCTCGACATACGAACGCCAAAAGAAGCGCTGCACTATGAGTAAGAGAAAACAAAAAACAATGATTGAACGGCTGCGTGAAATACGCGACAAAATAAGTTTGGAAACTATGGATATGAATTTTGAAGAATTGGAAAAATATTTTGAAGAGCGAAGAATACGGCATGAAATGAAATCAGGAAATAAGAAATACAAAACAACCTCTCACGCACCTTCCATCGCTGCCGAACCGAAAGAAAAATACGGGAAGGAATAATTAGACATTATTCAAAATAAGAAACTATGTGTATGTTGTCATTTCGACCGAAGGGAGAAATCTCCTCATTCAGGGGGAGATTTCTCACCCTCAAAGCAGGGTTCGAAATGACAAACCTCTATAAATATCTAATCTGAATAATGAAGCCATCCATTGCCTGCACTTCCGCCTGCTGATTCCTGATAAATGCTTTTCCAATCGGGTTCAACCGTGAAATTGTTTTTCCTTCATCGCCAACTTTGATTTCTTCTTTCAGAACATTTGCTTTTCCTTCGATGGAGGACTGCACCTGCAATTTTTTCCACAGCGAAGAATGAAACGCCCAGTAAACCGCAGCGGCAGTGGCAATTCCTGTCCCGAAAAAAACTGCAATGCCTGTGGTTGTTCCGTAATCCTTGAACGCGAAAATAATTCCCACCAGCATCAGCACAATGGAAATAAATCCCAGCACCATGCCCGGCACAAATAAAATTTCAAGCATCAAAAGAATGAGCCCGAGAAGAATGAGGAGAATGATGGCGGTGAGAGACATGGATGAGTTGCCCCGTCCCTAAAGGGAGAGGACAGTTTTCGTTTTTAGTATTTTATTAGACATTATTCAAAATAAGAAACTATGTGTATGTTGTCATTTCGACCGAAGGGAGAAATCTCCTCATTCAGGGGGAGATTTCTCACCCTCAAAGCAGGGTTCGAAATGACAAACCTCTATAAATATCTAATCTGAATA
>JACQAL010000002.1 GCA_016195025.1 Bacteroidota bacterium
GCATGAATTGCAATATCCATTAAAAGGAGGTTGCTGCCATGTTTGTGTAGTTAGGGAAATATCCTGCTGTACATCAAAATCGGATTTCTGATAACAGCAAGGAGCAATTTCTACAGGATGGCAAACAGTTGTAGAGCATCCTTTGGCATCCGTTACAGTCAAACTCACCATATAAACTCCGGGTCCGCTGCTAACAGAAGAATAAACATGAGATGGATTAGCCATTGTGGAAGTGTTATTCGAACCAGAAGCAGGGTCACCGAAATTCCAATTATAGATAAATGGCAAGATGCCACCAAACACAGAACTTGTAAACTGAACTTTACCACCACTAAGGTCTAAACAATGGACGCCATTATCGGTATTGAAAATTATCGCGAAGGGCAAAACTTGTACGGTAATAGTTGCCGAAGAAGTGCATCCGCCAGGACCTGTGAAGGTAACCGTATAGTCAGTTTTACTTTGCGGACTAACCGTTGGATTGAAACTGGTAGATGTAAAACCCGCAGGAGAAGAAGTCCAACTTGCAGTAACGCCTAATGCTTGTAATTGCTGCCAACATGGGGATGAAATTAGTAGTATTGAAGTTCCTTGACAAATTATAGGGTTAGTTGGCTGCGGGCTGGGATCAAAGGGAAAAAGTTCAATATCGTCAATATCCCATGTATGAATCAATTTTACTATTTGTGAAGGAAATAAAAATAAACTGCCATAAGAATTATTATCGGTCTTGAAACAAATAACTTTTTTTGTCCAAGCCGTATAATTAACGTTATCATTTCCTTTTATCGGACCTACAATTTCAAAATTAGGAGAAGGAAGGGGTTGTGGTACACATTGCAGATGAGTTGGGTCTCCCTGACCCTTCGTCATAATTGGACCTAAACCAATAAATGCACTTACTGGCGCTGGATAACCATTTTGGTCATATCCAACATGGTCATAATAAGATAAAATATAACTTGCATTGTTGCCAACAGGATTTGGTAGAACTGAAAATATAGCATCGCTTACGGCTGCTTTAGGGTTACTGCCACAAGTTCCATATCCGGCACGCAAAATAGCATAATCAGGAGAAGCGGGAGGAGGTAGAGGTACGATAGTACCTATTCCAGCCGCACCCCATGCATCGTTCCAGCAACAAACATCACAGGAATAAAAAGGACTTTGACCAGATGGCGGAGTATGATTATTTGTAAAATCTCCGTTAGGAATTATCTGACATGATGAAGCTTTACAATTAACCGAAACACAATTGTTACTGCTGCATGGACCCGCAGTGCTCACATGGAATTTATTACTTATATTACTTATACAATAAGAGAATGAAGAATTCGAAAGAGTAGTTTTTAAATTTAGCAAATAAAGTTTCCCAGGTGTAAAAGGAATCGAATCGAAGGCAGATTCAAATAAGCTGGTATTGCCATGATTTGCGATACAAGTAAAAAAAACATTTTGATTGCAATCGCCATAATAAATAAATAATGTATCATTTCCAATCTGTGCATTATTATCTCTAACAGAAATTCCTACCTGCTCGGAATCAGGAATAAATTTTAACCACAATTGATTATCGGATGTTATCTGATTATTCGCGCATGTATCCTTATTTCCCAAATCAATGGCAGATGCACAGGAGGATCCGGGAGAAGCTGATGATTGCGGAGTGCTGTATTTCACGGTAGTCATATTATCGTTTGTACCCGTATAGCTGCTACCGGTTACATATACAACATCTTTTTGCGGTACTGCCAAAGCATAAGCTAAAGATTGGCAGAAAGTGGAATTATTACATCCTAAATCCTCTGCCCCATAGGTCTGTTTCCATAAAGCATTCCCGTTAGGTGAATATTTAACAACTAAAAAACTGGCGCTATTATAAAATTGGCTTGTTTGCTGGTTGGATAATTGGTACGACCTGTATCCTGCAATATAAATATTGCCTGAAGCGTCTGTTTTAATTCCATTAACAACATTTATATTTTGATAGACAATTATGTTTGGGTTGGAAGAAGAATCTAAAGATTCCGATACCGCCCAAACTTCTGCACCCAAAGGACTGTATTTAATAGTAATGATATCTTCGAAATTACCATTTGAAATAGAAATTCTGCTTCCGCTGACAATACTATTTCCATTGTTATCTGATGTAATGTGCGGTAATTGCTGGTTAAGGGAACTTCCCTTGCTGTTTGCCCATAACTGGTTGCCATTGTTATCATATTTTACAGTGGCAATATCAGCATTTCCTTGGGCATTCGTTATACTAAATCCTGTAACGATTACATTACTCGAGTTATCCAATGTAATTCCAAATGCAACATCATCAAAATGAGCAGTGCCATCAAACATGGATGTCCAGACATCATTTCCATTCTGGTCATATTTAACGGTTAAATAATTTAGCCCGTTCTGTTGTGTGCCTACGCCTCCTGTTGTATAAACATTTCCGGAATTATCGACTGCCAAAGCATTTGAGCCGCCAGGGATATTATTATTGGCCCATTGCAGGATACCGTTGTTATCATATTTAATGACCAGTATATTACCTCCGCTGTTTCCTGCTTCATATACATTTTCCGCAGCGTCCAGTGCAATGTCAGAAAAATATTCATCTTTATTATTTGGATTAACATAGTTTGTAATCCACTGCTGATGGCCGAGCGAATCATATTTTACAACATGAATTTTTTGTTTGAATGATATAGAATCGAGATCGTCATACCCGATATAAATGTTACCGCCCGAACCAATTTTCAATTTGGGGTTTGTGCTTATACCGCCCGTGCTGCTTAGTATGCTTGATACCCACAATAAAGTTCCGTGTGAAGAATATTTTACGGTGGTAAGTTCTGCCGTACCGTTATTAAAGTTATAGGTCACTCCGCAGGCAATCGCGCACCCATCTGCATCAATATCGAACCCTATGCTTTCCAGCGTATCGCTTATGTTTTGATGCTGTACCCATTCAAGGGAAACGGGAGATTGCTGAGAAAAAATTGTCAAGGAAAAAAATGTAGAAAGGGCGATAGCGAGAGTAAAGATTTTTTTCATGAGTAAAATATTTTAGATTGAATTTCCATAAACCTTCAAATCAAAAATAACTGCAACGAGCCATTGGAACAACAAAAGTAAAAATTTATTTTACAAAAGCAAATAATAGAAATCATTCAAACAAAACCACTATATCGTAACCCTTACTATGAATATTTGTTCAAACATTCGCGGCTGTTATGAAAAGATACTGCGATGCTTTTCACTGATTTGCAAACACAATGAGATTTCTGACAAAACATTTTTTTCTTTTTGTTTATGGAATCATGTATGGAGGCGCATCTTCTCTCTAAACAATTAAAAACAATCATTAACGCTGGCGAGCATAAACGCAACAAACACAAATGAAAAAAATCATCCTCAAAGCCAGCGATTATGCGCGCTTCATCATCCTGCTGGCAGCCACGAGCAATCTTCCGAAAATTGTGATTTCACGCACCTACAAAAAACTGAACACTCCTGACCTGGGCGCATTCGCACATGACACCGTTCATTTTACTGGCGACCCCGATGCCACCGCTCCGCCCGTCCGCTCCGCCCGTATCAGACGGCACGCTGCAAGCCAAAGCAACTTCCCTGCTCACCGATTACGGCACCTGGCTCAAAACAAAAGACCCCGCGCTGGAAAAGCAAATCAAGAGAAAGCGCAACGACCTCATTCTTCAATTGGATAAAGATGCCGACTACCTGCAGGGGGTGGCAAGAGATGTGGCGGTGGCGGCAGGCGATGTTACGGCAGGCGAAGCGGTGGTAATTCGCATTGGCTTTACGCTGAAAAAGAAATCGCCTTCGCATCCGCGCGATTTTGAATTCCTGAAAGCCGAAAAAGGAAGTTTTCATGTGCGCGTGAAATCGGCAAGCAAGGGGCGCTCAACGTATGTATATGAATACGGAATAACCACTGATGAAGATGTAATGCCTGCTAAATGGGAAAAACCTGTTTCGCTTCCGGTTACCGAACTCATTGTAAGCGGGCTGAAAGCGGGAACCATTATTGGCGTGCGCTACACGGTGGTGCTTCCTCCGTCACACACCAAAAAAACCGCTGCTAAAATGAGCGCCACCACCGATAAAAACGCTACCATTCTAACCACTAACAAAGCAAAAAAAGTTACTGTAACGCACGGTACTGAACTTTACAACTTCAGCGAAATACTGTACATAGCCATTCAGTAAAAAGAAGACAGGGAGAAGATGAGAAAGCGGGGAAAGTGAGATTTGCTCGCCTGCCCGTTTTCTCAGTTTCTCAGTTTCTCACTTTCGTTTTTCGTCATACTTGCTTCTCCTAACGAAAGTCCTGCTTTTTTGAAAGAGAAACCTGCTCCTCAGAGCCGCGTGACTGCCCGAACGAGCGATGCGGACGCCCGAACGAGCGATGCGGACGTCCGAACGAGCGATGCGGACGCCCGAACGAGCGATGCGGACGCCCGAACGAGCCATGCGGACGCCCGAACGAGCGGTGCGGACGCCCGAACGAGCGGTGCGGACGCCCGACCGAGCCCTGCGGACGCCCGACCGAGCGATGCGGATGCCCGACCGAGCGATGCGGACGCCCGACCGAGCCCTGCGGACGCCCGACCGAGCGATGCGGACGCCCGACCGATCGGTGCGGACGCATCACGAAAACCTTTTTAAAAAATTAGGCGTGCACACCGTGTATGAACTGATGGAACTTGCACGGAAACTGGGGGCGGTGTAATATTTATTTTGCGCTTTGAAAAGAAAGAAGTAGGTTTGCGGGATGAAAAGGAAATTGGTTTTGCTTTTATTTATTTTATTCGTCATTGCGATGGCGCGCTTCGCGCCAGAAGCAATCTCTCAAACATGCGACAGCATGGGAGTGGAAAATGGATGGGCAGGATGGCTTTGGCAGAATGGGGGAGATACCGGTTCTCTTCCTCCTGTATGGTATGGTGCGCCTGCTGCGAATCCATCAACTTCCCCTGCTGGTCCCGGTGGGAATTTTTATACGATTACCAGCGGAACAGGAATAGATACAAATGGAAATTTTCCTGTAGTATGTCCCGGTTTTGGAAATCACTCTATAAAAATTGGAGATGATTGCGGCACCGCCTCTAATTGCAATAAACTTAGTTATGCTTTTACAGTTACTCCGCAAGACACAAATTTTGTTTTTGCTTATGCGTTTGTAATGAATAATGTTCAATTGCCGGGAGATATGCCCCGTGTATATTTTTCTATTTACGATACGAATGATGATTCGCTTCCTTGTGCATATTATAATTTTTGGGTAGGAGCAAATCTTCCAGGACTTTATCCTGTAAGCGGAACAGGTTGTGCTTTGGGCAGCGCTTTATATAAACCATGGACAACTATAGGAGTAAATCTTGCTCCTTATATAGGACAAACATTAAATATTGTCATCTCCAATCAAGATTGTATTTATGGCGGGCACTTTGCTTATTCTTATTTTGATTTTACCTGCGGAGCTATTAAACCGCAGTATTGCTCAGGAGAACAAATAACTTTATGTGCACCTGATGATTATTTTTCCAGCGGGAATAAATACCAATGGTCAACAGGAGATACTTCAAATTGTATTGCAGTTAACCCGCAGCCAAACGATACTTTTTCTGTTTATGTGATGAATACTTCGGGTTGCAATTATTATTTGTTCTTTGCTCCGGTAGATACTGGTAATTGCCTTACTGGTGTGAATGAAATTTATAATAACTCTATAAGTATTTCCCCCAATCCCACCAGCGGAGTGTTCACAATACAAATGGATAATGGACAATGGTTAATGGCTAATGGCAATACCTACCTGCCGGCAGGCACGGCATCAACAATTAATATTTATAATCTTCTCGGAGAAAAAATATTTACATCAACCATTAACCATCAAACATCAACCATTGATTTGAGCGCCTCGCCCAGCGGAATTTATTTTCTGCAAATCAAAACCAACGAGGGAGTTGCAAACAAAAAACTAATCATCAATAAATAAAACAAAATGAAAAAACTCTACGCAATTATTTTTGTTGCCGTTATTGCGAGCGCGGCAAAGCAATCTCATGCACAAAACACATGGACACAAAAAGCCAATTATGGCGGAGGTGCAAAGCAATATGCTTATGCCATCTCCATCGGAGCCAAAGGTTATTTCGGATTAGGAAATAACACCGGTTATACTACATGGTATAATGATTTCTGGGAGTGGGACCCTGGCACAAATATCTGGACACAAAAAGCAACATTCCCCGGAGCGGCAAGAGGTAATCTGGCAGGTTTTGCCATCGGAACGAAAGGATACATCGGCACGGGCTCTTATGCGCTTAATGCCAGCACATGGATTTCTTATAATGATTTTTGGGAGTACGACCCCTCCGGAAATACATGGACACCGAAAGCCGCTTTTCCCGGAGCTCCAAGATATGATGCCGTAGGTTTTGCCATCGGAGCAAAAGGATACATCGGCACCGGCTATGATGCTTCTGTAAACTACAGCGACTTTTATGAATATGACCCCGGAACCGACACATGGACACCGAAAGCCGCTTTTGCAGGAGGCACGAGGCGCAATGCTGTTGGTTTTTCCATCGGCACAAAAGGATACATCGGCACAGGTTTTCCAAGTTCAAACGATTTTTGGGAGTACGACCCATCAGGAAATACATGGACGGCAAAAACTCCATTCGGAGGAACCGCAAGATACGGAGCTGTTGTTTTGCCTTTGGCGGAAAAGGATACATTGGCACAGGCAATGATGCAAGTGGAAAAACAAATGATTTCTGGGAATGGGACCCAATGACAAATGTATGGACTGCAAGAGCTTCTTTTGCAGGAACAGCAAGAGTATATGCTGCTGGCTTTTCTATCGGCAGCAAAGGATATATTGGAACAGGGCAAGATGGTTCTCCTTATGTAAGCGACTATTGGCAATACAGCGCCATAAATGATGCGGTGAATGAAATCAATCTTGATAATTATTTTTCTGTTTCCCCCAACCCCACCAGCGGAGTGTTTGAATTGCGGATTGCGGATTGCCAAAATTGCGGATTGAAAATTTACAATACGCTCGGAGAAATTGTTCACCAATCCGAAATCCACACTCCGCAATCCAAAATTGATTTGAGCGCCTCGCCCGGTGGAGTTTATTTTCTCCAACTCACCACCGATAAGGGAATTGCAAGAAAGAAAATTGTAATCAGCAAATAATTTATATTTGTTCCCATTCAGTTTCGTACATTCGTTCCGCTAAAAGGCGGAATCCGTCCTTTGGCGGATAAAAATTCGTATTCGTAGCTATGAAAAGGAAATTGGTTTTCTTATTTATTACGATTAATTTTCCGGTTGTTCTTTTTTCTCAGGATACTTACTTTTCTCAATACAATTCTTTTCCGCTTCAATTAGATAAATCATTGGCAGGAAGCGCAGGTTGTTCGCGTGCTCTGGCAGGAACACGCCTGCAATGGCTGAATTTTGATGGCGGATACATCACCCGATATTTTTCTTACGACCAGTATTCAAGGCATATCTGTGGCGGATTGGGATTGGACTACTCTCATTCTGATGAATCGAACGGAGTAATAAAAAATGATTTTGTTTACCTGACCTATTCTCCTTCCATCTCAATTGGAAAAAGAGATTCTTCCGATTCGCTCAGACCTGTTGTTATTAAACCTGCATTCAATGGAGGATATGTGCGGCATTGGTTTGATTATTCTCAATTAACTTTTGGAGACGAGATAGACCCTTATTACGGATTTATCTATGGAACACGGGAAACACAAAACCAATACATAGTTAATGCGCTTGATTTTGGTGCGGGATTATCTGTGTATGGAAAAACTTTTGTTGCCGGATTTTACGCACATCATATTACGCAACCTGATTTGGCTTTTGTATACGGCAATGGCCCATTGTACATGAGAAAAGTTTTTCATGCTTCCTATCTGCTGAAGTGCAAATGGCTTGGCAAATTCACGCTTGTTCCTTCATGCGTATATGAAGCGCAGGGCAATGTAAGAAGAACTGAACTTTCATTGTCTGCAAAGTATGATAAATATATTCTGGGAATCAGCCGCAGGTTTGCAAGTTCTGTTGTGTTCATGGCGGGCGTTGAATATAAATTTCTGAAGGTTGGGTATGCGTATGATTTGAACACAACGCCCATAAGCAAAATAGTTGGCGCAACGCATGAAATACTTTTATGTTCACGGTTTGCTTGCAGGGAGAAAAAGAAAAGAATAAGAACGCTGAAGTTTTTCGGAATGTAAGTTACAGGAAGAGCGTGAACTTCCCCTGAAATTTATAATACTCACCGTTTTTGTCTTTCGCTTCAATGTAATAACCCAATGTCTGCATTGCCATACTATTTCCATCTGTTCCTCTTCCGTCAAACTTTGCCGGAGTGTTATACTTGACAATAATTTTTCCTGTCCTGTCAAAAATACTCAGGTGATAATCGGAAGAATCCAGTCCGCATGATTTTGGTTCCCAATAATCATTAGAGCCATCTCCATTTGGAGTAAATCCGGTTGGAACATAAAATGCAAAAGTTATGGGAGGTACGGTGCAACTGCAATTAACATTGTATGTTTTGGCAACCGTTTCATAAGTAATGAGTGAATCATAGTCCGGCTTCTGTTTTTCTTTTTTGCAGGAAGCAATTACAAGAACGAAAAGAAAAAATATAATCACGCGATTCATGGCACTAAGATAAAACAAAATATTGGAATAATAATTTCTACATTTGCCTCCACTATGAAAACCCTCCAATTCCGCGAAGCCCTCCGCGAAGCCATGAGCGAAGAAATGCGTGCCGTGTTCCTTAAGCGGACAAAATTTAATGATTAACTTTGTGCATGAGAATTTATATTGATACTTCTGTAATTGGTGGATATTTTGATGAAGAATTTGAGGAAAGTTCAAAAAAACTCTTTGATGAATTCAAGGCAGGAAAAAAAACAATGATTATTTCGGATGTTACGCTCAAGGAATTAGAAGATGCCCCTGTACGAGTACGCAGTTTACTTGACACGGTTTCCGATAAGCATAAAGAAATTGTTTTACTCGATGATGAAGCAAGAGAACTTGCCAACCATTATCTGAAAGAAAAAATTGTAACAGAAAAATCATTGGCAGATACCAGGCACATTGCAATTGCTTCCGTAAACCGCGCAGATGTTCTGGTGAGTTGGAATTTTAAACATATTGTGAACTATAAACTCATTCGCCTTTATAATTCTGTAAACTTAAAATTTGGTTACCCGATGCTTGAAATAAGAACACCTCAAGAAACAGTGGAACCTTAAAAAATAATACAAATGAGAAAGAAAAAATTTGACTCCGTCAAAATGATGCGTGAAATCAGGAATAAACTGAGTAAGCGCTGGGCAAAAAATCCTGAACAGGAAATGGCAGATTTGGAAAGGATAAGGAGCAAGTATAAAATCAGGAAAAGAACAAAAAAACACGCTGCATAAAATCAACCTAACTTATAACGGTGAAAGTTCTCCAATTCCGCGAAGCCCTCCGCGAAGCCATGAGCGAAGAAATGCGTGCCGATGAGCGCGTGTTCCTCATGGGCGAAGAAGTGGCGGAGTACAATGGCGCTTATAAAGTGAGCCAGGGAATGCTTGCCGAGTTTGGCGCAAAGCGCGTGGTGGATACTCCCATTGCCGAACTCGGTTTCACCGGCATTGGCGTGGGTGCTGCCATGAACGGCTTGCGCCCCATCATCGAGTTCATGACATTTAATTTTTCACTCGTTGCCATTGACCAGGTAATCAACAACGCGAGCAAATTATATAACATGAGCGGAGGGCAGTTTAATGTTCCCATTGTTTTCAGAGGACCCACGGCTTCTGCCGGGCAGTTGGCGGCACAGCACTCCAATGCGTTTGACAATTGGTATGCAAACTGCGCGGGGCTGAAAGTGATTGTGCCTTCCAATCCTGCCGATGCGAAAGGTTTATTGAAGAGCGCCATCCGCGATGATGACCCGGTGATTTTTATGGAAAGCGAACAGATGTATGGCGACAAAGGCGAAGTTCCCGAAGGAGAATACGTGATTCCGATTGGCGTTGCCGATATAAAAAGAGAAGGAAGCGATGTTACCATTGTGAGTTTCGGAAAAATTATTAAGGAAGCGTATAAAGCCGCGGACGAACTTGCCAGAGAAAATATTTCTGCCGAAGTGATTGACCTGCGCACCATCCGCCCGATTGATTATGCAGCGGTGGTGGAGTCGGTGAAGAAAACCAACCGCCTCGTGATTCTTGAAGAAGCATGGCCCCTCGGAAATATTTCCACAGAGATTACTTACCACATTCAGAAGAATGCGTTTGATTATTTAGATGCTCCCGTCCGCAGGGTGAACTGCGAAGATGTTCCGCTCTCCTATTCCGCTCCGTTTGTGGAAGCCGCCCTGCCGAACATGAAAAAAGTGATTCGCGCGGTGAAGGAGGTAATGTATCTCTGATTTATTCCCCCTTAATGAAGGGGGCAATCCCGCTTTGCGGGATGGGGGATGTCTTCTCATATCTTGTTAGCAACTTTCATCTTCCCTTCGGAAGAGAAAAATTTACATTCGCGTAAAATATTTCAGCACTCGTTCGTTACGTGCTCGTTTCTACAACCCGAAATTTGAACCATTAACCCTAAACTTTCCAACTCTTCCATGAAAAAACATTTCCTTTCTTTTTGCCTGCTGCTTACTGCCAACTGCCAACTTGTATTTTCCCAGATGGCCGGCAATTCCACCTACAACCAGGCGGCAGAAAATTACAAATCATCCCTTTCTCTTCGCGGTAGCAGATCTAATTCCGAAAGTATAACAGGGTATGAAGCACCTAAAATGTCAAATTACGATTATCAGCAGCAAACGCAAACCTATTACACTTCTTCCGTTGCAAATGCATGGGTGATTAGCGATACTGTTTTTGAATTGAGCGTGAATGCGCTGATGAATGCGCACGCCAACTCGTATGTGGTTTCTCTCGGAGTTTCGCAGGCAGCGGGCACCATTGATTCCTGTCAGCAAATCATCAACGAGCGAATCAATAATTTCATTGCGCAACTTATGAAGTCAGGAATAAAGAAGGAAGATATATTTATTGATTTTGTTTCGCAGGTTCCCGTTTTCGAAGTTGCCATTGAAAAAAAGATTTTCAGCAAGCGCTATAACGAACTGCCCAGCGGGTTTGAACTCAAGAAAAATATTCACATCGCTTACAGGAAAAATGAAACGCTTGATGAAATTGTAACGCTTGCCGCCAAGAGCGAGATTTACGACATCATCAAAGTGGATTACATCATCAATACTATTTCTGCCGTGTACGACACGCTTCGCAATGCATCCATAAAATTGCTGAATGAAAAAGCGGAGGACTATAAAAAACTCGGAATCAAATTTAATCCTAAGTTCCAGGTGATGGCGGAAGATGTGCAGGCGGTTTATCCGATTGAGCGCTATAAAAGTTATACTGCTTACAACAATTCATCTTTGCAGGCGCTGAAGAAAAGCGGAGTTTCTTCCACCAGCATTACTTACCAGCCCAAGCAAGCCACGCTTTACTACGATAAACTTCCCTACAACAATTATGATATAGTAATAAATCCGGTTGTGATTGAACCTGCCGCGCAGTTCACCTATAGTTTGAAAGTGCGTTATACTTACAAAGATGATTATGTTCCGAAAGAAAAAGTAACACCAATAACAACGACAGTAACTCCTCCTAAAAAATAAGGAAGACGTGGAAGAGCGGAAGATTGGTATTTGTCATTCTTCCGTCCTTCCCCCTACAAGAAATTCGATTTCAAAAATATTTCCACCCACATAATTAAAATCTTAAAACATGAATCGCAAAATGATGCTCACGCTCACTGCGCTCGCAGTGATTGGAATTGTTTCCATTCCTTTCCTGAAAAAAAGCGGAACTGTTTCAGGCGCGCAGAAAGTAAATCCTGAATACAGCGAATATATTTCTGCATTCACTGCCGGATATATTTCTTCGGAAAGCACCATCCGCATTGTTCTCGCAAGCGAAGCGGAAGGCGAACACGAGTTCAACAAACCAACGGATGAAAAATTATTTTCCTTCTCTCCGAACATTGAGGGGACAACGGTGTGGATTGACAACCGCACGCTCGAATTCCGCCCGAAGAGTAAACTTCCTTCGGGACAGAAATACGATTGCACGTTTCATCTTTCGAAAGTCACAGGCGTCCCTTCCAACCTCGAAGATTTTGATTTCACTTTTTCCACGCTCACGCAATCGTATGATGTGTATGTGGACGGAATGAAAACTGTTGACAAGAAAAATATGGTCTGGCAAAAAATTGCAGGGCAGATTGTAGTTGCCGATAATGTGGAGAACGATGCCGTGGAAAAAATGCTCAGCGCAATTGAAGGAGGAAGAAAATTAAAAATCACATGGGAGCACAGCGTTGAAAACAAACACAAATTCTCGATTGACAGCGTGGAGCGCAAAGAAAAAGAAATGGAAGTTCTCATCGAATGGACAGGTGCGCCAATCGGTGTGGAAGGAGGCAACTCGCAGAAGTTTATGATTCCCGCTCTTGGAGATTTTAAAGTGATGGATATAAAAGTTATTCAGGAACCCGAACAATATGTTTCCGTTCAGTTCTCAGACCCGCTTCTCGAAAAACAAAATCTCGATGGATTAATTTCCTGTGACAACAGCGGAGTGAATGTAACTTTCAAATATATCATTGAAGACAACGAAGTGAAAGCATATCCTTCCACGCGCCAGAGCGGAGTGAGAAATATAAATGTGGAACCCGGAGTGAAAAACATTCTCGGCTACGCGCTCAAATCAAAAATGACTATGGAAGTGATGTTCGAAGAACTCAAGCCGCAGGTGAGCATGACGGGCAAAGGCGTGATTCTTCCGAGTTCGAACGAAGGATTTGTTCTTCCCTTTCAGGCAGTGAGTTTGAAAGCGGTGGATGTGAAAGTGATTAAGATTTTTGAAAACAACATTGCGCAGTTTCTGCAGGTGAATGAACTGGGCGGAGAAAGAGAATTGAAAAGAGTGGGAAGAGTGATGCTCAAAAAAACCATTCAACTGAATCCGAAGAGCGAAGTGGATTTGCACAAGTGGTCAACTTACTATCTGGATTTATCCGATTTGGTGAAAGCCGAGCCGGGCGCTATATATAAGGTATCACTTGGTTTCCGCAAGTCGCAATCGGTTTGTCATTGCGAAGGCGAAACAAAAAATAAATCGAACACGGTGGAAGTGGATGAGGAATTCAACGCGGACAATAACACGGATGACAATGTGCAAACTAATTATTATGATTATTACGGAGAAGATTATTATGGCGAAGGTTATTATGATGAAGAAGGCGGTGGTTATAATTACAGCGAGCGCGATGACCCGTGCAAGTCAAGTTTCTATCGCAGCAGCCACGAAGTAAGCCGCAATATTCTCGCGTCTGATTTAGGAATTATTGCGAAGAAAGGAACGGGCGGACAAATGACTTTTCTTGTAACCGATTTGAAAACCACCAAGCCGCAATCGGGAGTGAACATCGAACTCTACAATTACCAGCAGCAATTAATTTCTTCTCTCAAAACAAACGGAGAAGGAATGGTGCAGATAGACAACATGAAAAAAGTTCCGTTCCTTCTCGTTGCGAAAACCGGAAATCAAAGAGGATATTTAAAACTGGATGACGGCTCTTCGCTTTCGCTTTCGATGTTTGATGTGGGCGGACAAACGGTGGAAAAAGGAATGAAAGGATTTATTTATGGCGAACGCGGTGTGTGGCGCCCGGGCGATTCGATTTATCTTTCCTTCATTCTCGAAGACAAACAAAAAACACTGCCTGCAAATCATCCCGTCACCATGGAATTAATTAATCCAAGATGGCAGACGGTAAAAAAACTTACTTCGACAAAAGGACTGAACGGCTTCTATAATTTTTCCACTTCTACTTCGCAGGATGCTCCCACAGGAAACTGGACGGCAAGAGTAAAAGTGGGAGGTGCAACTTTCTCCAAAGATTTGAAAGTGGAAACCATCATGCCGAACCGT
The DNA here is from genome assembly GCA_016195025.1 of Bacteroidota bacterium. Classification (NCBI taxonomy): domain Bacteria; kingdom Pseudomonadati; phylum Bacteroidota; species Bacteroidota bacterium. Next base: position 14,085 of record JACQAL010000002.1, read on the forward strand.
CTGAAACTTCATCTGGATTTTGGCGCGGAAAAAATTTATTCCAATGCAAAAGATGTAAAAGGCGAACTCGAAGTGAAATGGCTGCACGGTGCAATTGCGCGCGGGCTTGCCGCAAAAGTGGATGTTACGCTTGCGGAACAAGTCACCGAGTTCAAGGGTTTCGATGGATTTGAGTTTGATGACCCGACAGTGCATTTCGAAACGGAACAGCAGACAATTTTTGACGGCAATCTTTCGCAGGAAGGAAAAGCGACTGTGATTCCCAATCTGAAAACAAAAACTTCTGCGCAAGGAATGCTGCGCGCGAGTTTTGTGGTAAGAGTTTTTGAAGAAGGCGGAAATTTTTCCATAGATAGATTTTCTCTTCCGTATTCTCCGTTCCCTTCGTATGTCGGAATAAAATCTCCCGAAGGAGATAAATATTCCGGGATGATTATGACCGATACGAACAACGTGGTGCAGGTTGCGACTGTGGATGAAAACGGAAAACCGATTTCCCGCGACAAACTCATTGTGAAAATTTATAAAGTGCAGTGGCGCTGGTGGTGGGATTCGTACGAAGAAAATCTCGGACAGTATGTGGGCGATGAATATCATCAGCCCTATCAGACGAAAGAAATTTCTACTGTGAATGGTAAAGGACAATTCATTCTCCGCGTGAACAAACCGGATTGGGGAAGATTTCTTGTTCGCATCACCGACCCTGTGAGCGGGCATTCCACCGGAAAAACAATTTACATTGACTGGCCTTCGTGGCGTGAGCGCGGAAACCAGGGCGACAATCAAGCGGCAACGGTTCTTTCCTTCAATGCCGACAAGGAAAAATATAATGTGGGAGAAAAAGTAAAACTCACGATTCCTTCAGGCGAAGGCGGACGCGCATTAATTTCTTTGGAGACAGGTTCAAAAGTTTTGCAGGCAATGTGGGCGGAAACAAAAAAAGGAACTACCGAAGTTTCTTTCTCCGTCACGCCTGAAATGGCTCCGAATATTTACGCGCATGTAACACTTGTGCAGCCGCACGCGCAAACGGTGAACGATTTACCTATAAGAATGTATGGCGTGATTCCGATTTCGATCGAAGACCCGAACACGCACTTGCGTCCGATAATTGAAACGGCACAGTCATGGCGGCCGGAAGAAAAAGCAAGCGTAACCGTTGGCGAAGAAAATGGAAAGCCGATGACATACACGCTCGCGATTGTGGATGACGGCTTGCTCGACCTCACGCGTTTTCAAACACCCGACCCGTGGAAATATTTTTACGCGCGCGAAGCGCTCGGAGTGAAGACATGGGATTTGTTCGACAATGTGATTGGCGCGTATGGAGCAACCTTGCAACGGTTGCTTGCCATAGGCGGTGACGGTGAAGGCGCGGGCAAAGGCGGAGCGAAAGCGAACCGCTTCAAGCCGATGGTAAAATTTTTCGGGCCGTTCCATCTCGATAAAAATAAAAAGAACACTACGGAATTTATGATGCCGCAGTATGTCGGCTCTGTGCGCGTGATGGTGGTTGCAGGCGAGCCCGGAAAAAAATCGGGAGCGTCCTGCGCGTATGGTTCATCGGATAAAACAGTTCCTGTGAAAAAGCCGCTGATGATTCTGGCAACGCTTCCGCGCGTGGTGGGCCCGAACGAGATTGTGAATTTGCCGGTAACTGTTTTCGCGATGGAAAAAAATGTGAAGAGCGTGAATGTAAATGTGGAAGCGAATGAATTTTTCTCGCCTCTCGAAGGAACGAAGAAAAATATTTCTTTCAAAGAAATCGGAGATGAAGTCATCAATTTCCCTATGAAAGTGAATCCGAAACTCGGAATCGGGAAAGTAAAAGTGCTGGCGACTTCCGGAAATGAAAAAGCAACTTACGATATAGAGATTGATGTGCGCAATCCGAATCCAAAGGTCACCGACTTCATTGAAACTGTGATCGAGCCGGGAAAAACCTGGAACTCCGATTATAAACCTGTGGGAATGTTCGGCACGAACAAAGGCACGCTGGAGATCTCTAACATTCCTCCGATCAATTTGGATTATCGTCTGAAATATTTGATTCAGTATCCGCATGGCTGTGTGGAGCAAACCACTTCATCTGCTTTTCCGCAGTTGTATCTCACCGACATTATGGAACTCAACAGCGATTTTAAATCTGCGATTGATAAAAATATTAAAGCCGCTGTACTTCGCCTGCAGAATTTCCAAACTTCCAGCGGAGGATTTTCTTACTGGCCCGGAGAAGTGGAAGCGAACGACTGGGCTTCTTCCTACGCGGGACATTTTCTTCTTGAAGCCGAAGCGAAAGGTTACGCGCTTCCCGCAGGAATTCTCGACAACTGGAAACGCTATCAGAAAAAATTGGCGAACGCGTGGACGTATAAAGCGCGCAACAACCGCTACTGGTATTACAACGATGATTTGATGCAGGCGTATCGTTTATACACACTCGCGCTCGCGAAATCTCCCGAACTCGGAGCGATGAACCGCCTTCGCGAAGCCGGGGAACTTTCTACGAATGCGCGATGGAGATTGGCGGCTGCCTATGCGCTCGCAGGACAGCCCGAAGTTGCAAAACAGTTAGTGTACAACGCAACAACAAAAGTAAATCCGTATGCTGAACTTACTTATACTTACGGCTCCGGCTACCGAGATGAGGCGATGATTATCGAGGCGCTCTGTATCCTCAATGATTTCACCAAGGCTGCTCCTCTCGTGAAAGAACTTTCGCAGCAGTTGAGTAATAACAGTTATTGGATGAGCACACAAAGCACTGCATATTCTCTCATAGCGGTTTCACGTTTCGCAAAAGCGGGAGGAATGTCAAGCACGATGAGTTATTCTTTCGTGCAGAATAATTCTTCGCCTGAAAATAAAAATACAAAACTTCCCGTGTCGCAAATCAATCTCGGAATCAAAGGAACTGACGCAGGAAAAATTTCTGTGACCAATAACGGAAAAGGAATTCTCTACGCAAGAATTATTCTGGAAGGAATTCCTGAAGAAGGCGATAAAACTTCTGCCGAAAGCAATCTCGGCATGAGCATTTCGTATCACACCATGGATGGAGGAAGCATTGATGTTTCCAAATTGGAACAGGGAACGGATTTCTATGCGGAAGTTACCATTTCAAATCCCGGAATAAAAAATTCGTGGTACAACGAAATGGCGCTCACGCAGATTTTTCCTTCCGGATGGGAAATTCATAACACGCGCATGGATGAAAGCGAATCGGCAATAAAAAGTTCAACGCCCACTTATCAGGATATTCGCGATGACAGAGTTTACACTTACTTTAATGTGGGACAGCGCCAACCGGTAACTTTTCGCGTGATACTGAATGCTTCTTACATAGGAAAATATTATTTGCCAACGGTGCAGTGCGAAGCCATGTATGATAATATGATCAACGCGCGCAAGCCCGGACAGTGGGTGGAAATTGTGAAGCCGGGGAATATTTAAAACAGAAGATGTAAATCTCTAAGGATGACATTGTGAAAATGGTGTCATCCTTTTTATTTAGAAAGTGAAAAATATTTTTCTATCAGGCAAGAAAAAAAAGATTTTGTTTGGAATCAGTTTTGTTTTTTTCATTTGGTTTATTTTCTGCCTTCCCCGCCATCTTTTCAAAGATCCAACCTGCACTGTTCTTGAAGACAGGAACGGAGTTTTAATTGCTGCGCGCATTGCAGAGGATGAGCAGTGGAGATTTCCGTACAATGAAAAAGTTCCGGAGAAATTTCGGAAAGCAATCACGGAGTTCGAGGATAAATATTTTGAATATCATCCCGGAATAAATCCTGTTTCCATTCTTCGCGCGCTGTGGCAGGATGTTACTCACGGAAAAATTATCAGCGGAGGAAGTACGCTCAGCATGCAAGCCATCCGCATTTCAAGAAAAGGAAAAGGCAGAAACATTTTTGAAAAATTTATTGAAATGATTCTCGCCACGCGCGCGGAAATTTCCTATTCCAAAAAGACAATTCTCGCTTTGTATTCTTCCAACGCTCCGTTTGGCGGAAATGTGGTTGGATTGGATGCTGCTTCGTGGAGATATTTCGGAAGAAGTCCTGAAAAACTTTCATGGGCGGAAACGGCTACACTTGCAGTTCTTCCGAATGCGCCTTCATTAATTTATCCCGGCAAAAATCACAACAAACTTTTAGCAAAAAGAAATCGTTTACTTGACGCGCTCTGGAAAGATGGTGAAATAGATTCGCTCACTTGCATTCTTTCCAAATCCGAGCCGCTTCCCGAAAAACCTTTTCCGCTTCCGCAGCTTTCTCCTCACTTGCTCGACCGCGCTTTCAAAGAAGGAATGAGCGGACAAAAAGTTTTGACTGTGCTTGATGGAACTTTACAGGAACGCGTTGCCGATATAATTGAAAAACATTCTCTCAAACTCCGCGGCAACCAAATCTGGAATGCAGCAGCAATTGTGGCTGATGTGGAAACTGGAAATGTGCTGGCTTACGTTGGAAATACTTCTCCCTCTCCTGTGGGAGAGGGACGAGGTGAGAGCAAAGATGAACACGGAAACTCTGTTGATGTTATAATGTCGCAAAGAAGCACCGGCAGCATTCTCAAACCTTTTCTTTATTCCGCAATGCTCAGCGAAGGAGAAATTCTTCCGAACACATTGGTGCCTGATATTCCCACGCAGATTGGAGATTTCTCTCCGCAGAATTATTATCTCACGTACGATGGCGCAGTTCCTGCAAGAAGAGCGCTTGCGCGTTCGCTCAATGTTCCCGCAGTGAAAATGCTTCAGCAGTTTGGCGTGGACCGGTTTCATTACTTTCTGAAAAAACTTGGAATCACCACGCTGAATTTTTCTGCCGACCATTACGGGCTTTCATTAATCCTTGGTGGCGCAGAAGCAAAACTCTGGGACTTAGTCGGAATTTACGCAAGCATGGCGCGCACGCTGAATCATTCCAATCGCGAAGAAAATTTTTCCGAAGATTTATTTCCATTGAATTATTTTTCTTCCACATCATCCATCATCCATAAACCCTCAACCATTCCACTTGATCCCGCTTCCGTTTATTTAACCTTCGAAGCCATGTCGGAAGTGAACCGCCCGGATATGGATGCGAGTTGGCAACTCTTTTCTTCTTCTTCAAAGATTGCGTGGAAGACAGGAACAAGTTTTGGCTATCGCGATGGCTGGGCAATAGGGATCACTCCGAAATATGTGGTAGGAGTTTGGGTCGGCAACGCGAACGGAGAAGGACGACCGAACCTTACAGGAATCGGAACTGCCGCGCCAATTCTTTTTGAAGTTTTTGGTTTGCTGAAATCGAATGAATGGTTCAGGATGCCGAAAGATGAGATGAAAGAAATTTTTGTCTGCAAGGAAAGCGGCTACCGCGCAACGGAACTTTGCGAAAATAAAATAAAAACTTTTGTGCAATCAGCAGGATTGAAAACTCCTCCGTGCCCGTTTCATCGCTTAGTTCATTTAGATGCTTCGGGAAAATTTCGTGTGAACAGCGAGTGCGAAGATGTTTCAAAGATGATTCACAAATCCTGGTTTGTGCTTCCGCCTTCGATGGAATATTATTACAAAACAAAAAATCCGACTTACAGCGAACTTCCTCCTTTCCGAAGTGATTGTAAAAGTTCTTCCGCAAGTTCAATGGAATTAATTTATCCGAAGCAGGACACAAAAATTTTTGTTCCGGTTGAACTGGATGAATCTTCCGGCAAAACAGTTTTCAAAGTTGCTCATCGTAAACCGGAGACAACTATTTACTGGCATTTGGATGATAATTATATCGGCAGTACAAAGGGAATTCACCAACTCGGATTTTCTCCCGAGCCGGGAAGACATAAACTTACTCTTGTGGATGAATTTGGCGAAACAATTTCGCAGCAGTTTGAAATTATCGGTAAGAAAACTAAGTAGTACATTTACAAATGCGAAAATTAATTTTCATTTTTGGATTTTTCTCTTTTCTCTTTTCCTGTAACGCCCAGAAAACTCTTCCGCAGAAATTAAACGGAGCTTATTGCGACAAAGTTCCGGGACTCATTGCATTTTGTCTGACCTTTGATGGAGATACTTTTCATTCAGCGCTTGCTTCAATGATGTTCGGTTACACCGGAAAAGGAACGTATGCGATAAAAAATGATTCGCTCATTCTTTATTATTGCAAAGCCGACAGCGGCTATTATGTGGATGGTACAACTCCTGCAGGCACAATTACAAAATATAAAATCAAAAAGGCGACTGAGGCGGAACTTATCATTAAAGGAACAGACGAAAAAGATTTCTCAACTTTAAAAAAAGAAAAACATGAATAGAAAAGAGTTTCTTCTAAAATCTTCTCTTGCAATGGGAGCTATAGGATTGGTAACCCCGTCCCTAAAGGGAGAAGAAAAAAAATTATCGGCTGTTTCACCCTTTAGGGCTGGGGCTTCATTTCCTCTTGTGATTGCCACCTGGAATAATCTTGGCGCAACCGAAGCCGCATGGAAATCAATTCAGCAAAACGGAACTGCACTTGATGGAGTGGAAGCAGGTGTGCGCGTTCCCGAAGCTGACCCGGAAAATGATTCTGTCGGTTTGGGTGGTTTGCCCGACCGTGACGGACATGTTACGCTCGATGCCTGCATCATGGATAAAAATGGAAACGCGGGCTCGGTAACTTTTTTGGAAAATATTGTTCACCCAATTTCCGTAGCGAGAAAAGTAATGGAGAAAACTCCGCACGTAATGCTGAGCGGTGAAGGAGCGTTTAAGTTTGCAATTGATAACGGATTTAAAAAAGAAAATCTTCTCACGGAAAAATCGAAGAAGGCATGGGAAGAATGGAAAAAAACTTCCAAGTACGAACCGATTGTGAATTATGAAAATCACGATACGATTGGAATGCTCGCGCTCGATAAAGAAAATAATATTTCAGGCGCGTGCACAACGAGCGGGCTTTCTTATAAAATGCACGGCAGAGTAGGAGATTCACCTATTATTGGCGCGGGCATGTTTTGTGATAATGAAGTGGGCGGGGCTTGTGCAACTGGCGTGGGAGAATTTGTAATGAAGACGCTTGGCTCTTTTTTGGTTGTAGAACTTATGCGCCAGGGAAAAACTCCGCAGCAGGCATGCGAAGAAGCGATTAATCGAATCGTAAAAAAATACGATTATAAAAAATTTCAGGTTGGATATCTTGCAGTGAATAAAAACGGAGAGACGGGTTCTTATTCAATTCAAAAAGGATTTACGTATTCCCTCTTTCTGAATAATGAAAATAAAATTTTTGATTCGGATTATTTTATGCATTGATAGACACGCTTCCATTATTCACCACCCCAACAATTTTTCCTTTCAGTTTTTTCCCTATGAACGGAGTGTTTTTGGATTTTGAACGAATATTTTTTTCTTCCAACTTCCATTCTTTGTTCGGAAGGAATAAAGTGAGATTTGCTTTTTCTCCCGCTTTTATTTTCGAAACAGGCAATCCGAAAATTTCTCTCGGGCGGACAGAAAATTTTTTCACGAGTTCATTTAACTTGAGATTGCTGTATGTATTTGCAATTGCAAAAGCGGTTTGCACTCCAATCATTCCGAAAGCAGCATAATCAAACTCCACATTTTTATTTTCCACATCTTCGGGCGAGTGGTCGGAAGTGATTGCATCAATGGTCCCGTCAGTCAAACCTTTTTTCAGCGAGGCAATATCTTCTTTCGTTCTGAGCGGAGGATTCACTTTATAGTTTGTGTCAAAATCTTTCAGTAATAAATCATCGAGCGCGAGGTTATATGCATTCACCGATGCGGTTACTTTTAATTTTTTCTTTTTCGCTTCACGAATCAATTGTACCGAACCTGCTGTGGAAATGGAAGAGAAATGAATTCTTCCGCTCGTATATTCGCAGAGAAAAAGATTTCGCGCCACCATCACTTCTTCGGCAAGCGCGGGAATTCCTTTCAGCCCGAGCGAAGTAGAAATTTTTCCTTCGTTCATTTGTCCGTTGAGAGAAATAGTTTTTTCATCGCAGTGCGTGAGTAAAAGTCCGTTGAAATTTTTTGCGTAGAGAAGCGCGCGCAGCAAAAGTCCGGAATCACTTACAGGTTTTTTATCATCTGAAAAAGCAACCGCACCCGCGCTATGCATATCAAACATTTCGGATAGTTCTTTTCCATCGGTGTTTTGCGTGATTGCTCCAACAGGAAAAACATCTATAATATTTCCTGCTATTTTTCTTTTCACATATTCTATTTGCGATTTATTATCTATGGGCGGATGAGTGCCGGGCATCACTGCAACTCCCGTAAATCCGCCAGCACTTGCCGAAGCACAGCCGCTCAGTAAATCTTCCTTGTATTCATGTCCCGGGTCGCGGAAGTTCACCTGCATATCAAAAAATCCCGGAGAGATATGCAAGCCATCTGCTTCTATAATTTGTGTATTGGAACTTGAAACCTGTAACTTGTAACCTGAAACCTCTTTGATGATTCCGTTCTCAATAAAAATGCTGATTGTCTTGTTGTGATGAGGAGAGTTGGGGTCAACTACTTTCGCGGACTTTATGAGCAACTGCATTTCAAGTGGCAAAGATAAAATTTATTTCCATAATCGGAGAAGAGCGGTTTCCATAGCAAGAAACAGCAAAACAAAAAGAATGCACCACTTCCATAATTTTTTTCCTTGACCAATATCTGCAAGAACTTTGGTGATGTCTTTATTGCCCGCATCAATGAGTGAAAAGTTTTTCAGGTTTGATTTTTCATAGAGAGAAATAAGTTCTTCGGGCATATACCGGCTCAGGTCAGATTCTTTTCTGTCATAGTTGAAAGAGATACCGGAAATTTTTTCTGCTCTGGCATAGAGTTCATAATTGCCTGCGTTTTTTATTTGGTCGTGTACAAAAATTGTGGGCTGCAAATCAACCATTCTGCTTTCAGGAATTACTTCAAAACCTGTGGTGAGCGGAGCCGAACCATCTCCTTTAATCTTGAAAACATTTTCCCCTGTTAATTTCGTTTTAACATCAATCGAATTATCTTTTCCGATTGTGTAAAATAAATCTGATGATGGCTGGCTGTTCATCGCAATCTTATACATCAGCGGAACAAATATGGCATGCTTGGAAAGATTGCTCCATTCAGAATTAAGCGGGACTGCGCTCAGATAAATTTTTCCTTTCTTGAAATTATATTTGGAAAAAAAAGGATTTCCATTTTTCATTTTCATCAGCACTTCTTCATTGGTTTTGCTTGAGTGTGATTGGATATAATGATTATGCACGACAGGCAAATCCAAATTCTCTCCTTTCTTTTCGAACACATCTGCAAAAATTTCGCTTTCGAAATTTGCCCAGTCAACTTTTGTGCCTGCTGTATCTTTTTTCAAATAAAAATTTGTCCCGAGAGAAGATAGAAATGCTTTGTAAGAACTTGTATCGGTTTCCGCGGAAGGAAACACAATTAAACTTCCCCCATTCTGCGCGAAGCGCGTTAACTCCTGCGCAAGCCCGGAAGAAATTGATTTGAGTTCGCTGAGAATAATTACTTGTTGTGAAGGCAGTGAAGAGTAATCAATTTTATTTTCATCCTGAACAGTTAAAATAAATAATGAATCCTTTCCGAATAAAGTTTCAATTGGTTTAGAAGATTCCTTTCCAATATTCATTACGAAAATATTTTTTGCCACATCAAACGAGAAATAAAACTTGTCATCATACGTAACCGGATAATCGGTGATTTCAATTCTTCCCTGCTGTATGCCCGGCTCTTTGATGACAAAAGAAAGTGGAATGTCTTTGCTTTCATTGGGCGCAATAGAAAAAGAGGAAGGAGTTTTCTGCTGGTTATTCAAAAAAAGTTTTACGGGAATATTTTCCAGATTATTTTCTGAAAGATTTTTTACCCGAATAAATAATTTTTCCGGTTGATTCAATTGATGAACGGGCGATTCAAACCAGCACGAATCAATATATAAATTACTTTGCTGGTTGGCGGGAACGGGCAGAAGAATGGCTTTGATGCCCGTATCTGCTTTCACTTTCTCAAAATCTGAAATTGATTTCTGGAAGTCAGAAACAATAAATAACTTTTTGTTTTTCGTTTCTGATTTACTGAGCACATCGTTTTGCCTTGCACTTATTTCAGAAATCGTTCTCACCGCAGGAGAAATTTTCACTTCATCGAGTAGGATGAGAAATTCTTCGCGACTTACTAAGCGTTGGTGTTTTCCTTCGAAATCATTGGTGAGCAATTGAAATAAATCTGTTTGAGAATGAGCGAGCGCAATTTCACGCGCCATTTTTTTCGCTTCATCGAGCAGCATTCCGTTCTTGCTCACGTTTTCCATGCTGAAAGAATTATCTACATAAATGCTCACTGCCTGCGTTCCAACGATTGCATTTTTTTTATCGGAAGGAATAAATGGCTGCGCAAAAGCAAAAACTAAAAATGAAATTGCAAGAATCCGCGAGAGTAAAATCAAAAGATGTTTGATTCGATTTCTGTTCTGAGTTTGCTGTTTTACTTCTTTGAGAAAACGTATGTCAGGGAAATAAACTTTTTTGAATCTGCGGAAATTTAAAAGATGAATAATTATCGGAATAGAAATTGCGGACAACGCAAAAAGAAAATATGGATAAACAAAACTCATCAAAAGCGAATTTATACTAACATACGAATAAGAATTTATTTTTCAAATGCAAAAATCCGGAAAGAAATTATTTCACAACCGCTTTGATAATTTTATTTTGCCACGGTTTCCAATCTTTCGATTCAACATAGTTAATGATGATTCGCTTGTAAGCAGATTGTAAATAAAAAAATGTGAGCACATCGCTTGCCGGTCCGCTCAAGCGGGAATTCGCGCTGAGCATTGCGTCAGTAATATATTCGATGGCAACATCATCGAGGTAATTTAATTTTTTCAGCGAGGTCATTGCGTTTGCGCGCGTGCGAAATTCATAGGAGGAACTGCAGAAACTCACGAGTTGGTCAACATATTTCGGATTGGTGAGCGAAGCAATCTCCAGCCATTTTATTTTTACGTTGCGACCGGGAAATCCTTCCACATCTTTTGTCTGCTCCAGATAAAAACCAATCTTATCAGGATTTGCAAACGCGAGATAATCGAGCACCTGCGTGATAATATCATAGGAAGGGTCTTTCAAAAGTTTTTCCACTTCGGGCAGCATATCTTCTTCGCGGAGTTCGCGGATGTTATCAATCACCGCTTTTCGCACATGCACATCGGCATCACTCAGCGCATTTTTAATCAGCGTCATTGATTGCTTGTGGTTGTCGTGCGAAAGTTGTTTTATGATTTCAGATTTCAGCGAATAAAAATCAGCTTTGTTATAAGCGGCAATCAGAAAATCGCGCTTGCGCTCTATGTCAATATCGTTCATTGCAACAAGCGCATCGTAGCGGTCAAGTACGCTGGCAGATTTCATTGCCTGCGCTTTCAGCATGTCAAAAGATTTATTGAAAGAAACATTTTTCAAAACTTCGTTATCGGGGTCGAACAAAGCAAAATCAATTTTCTTTCCTGCGGGAATTGGGAGGCGGATAATTTCTGTTTGCTGTTCAATCCGGATTTGTTTTTTGTCGAGTGTTCCATCGGTGTAATGAACTTCAAACCAGATTGGCATTTTCCAAAGTCCAGATGGGGTTGCAGAATTATTTTCTTTTTCCTGAACAAACGGGTCGGATGAAACAGCATTTGATTTATTTCCTCCCGCTTGCGGAAGACCAGAGATTTCTGTTTGCTCCTGCACCTGCTGAACTAAAAATTCAGAATAGTGCAAAGCATTTTTATCTCCTGAATTTTCTGTGATGTCACGAAACACGACTTGAAAATTCGGTTCGCCTCCGCGGTAAATCCATTCATCCCAAAACCAATCGAGTTGCATGCCCGTGACTTCTTCACAGGCAACAAGTAAATCTTCCGAATCAACATTTGAATAAGAATGAGTTTCGAGATAATGCTTGATACATTTATTATAAACTTCTCTTCCGCCTAAAATATATTTCAGCATGTTCAGCACAAATGCGCCTTTCGGATAATGGCGAACGCTTCCGGCTTCGCTGTGCGCGATTGGAAAATAATTTTTCTTCGATTCCTCGAGAGAATTTATTTGCGCGCCTCTGCGCGTCCAGTTAAAATTATTTTCTCCGAAAGTTTCTTTTTCAAAAAGCCAGTCATAATAAGTTGCAAAACTTTCCTGCAGCCAGTGATGTGCATCGCTTCTCGCTGTAATAAAATCTCCGAACCACTGATGCGCAAGTTCATGCGCGTTCACTCCGTAATAAGGGCGGTCAAGAAAAGCACGTTCATCGCAAAAAAGAAAATCTCCGAACACGGTTGCAGTTGTATTTTCCATAGCGCCATACATGAATTCCTGCACGGGAATCTGCGAATAACTTTCCCATGGATAATTCATGCCAATTTCTTTTTCGTAGAAGTCAACCATTTTTTCGCTCATCGTGTAACAGGTCTCTACACGATTTTTCCATTCAGGATAATAATATAAATGCATTGGAATTCCCGAAGCGGATTTTGTTTCTTTAATATCATATTTTCCGATTCCAATCATAATAAGATATGGCGCGAACGGATGACTCATGCGGTAATGCCACGTAAAAGTTCCGTTCGGATTATTTTTTTTGTCGAGCATTTTTCCATTTGATAAAACTTTATACGCAGTATCAAACGTGATAAAAGTTTCCGTAGTGATTTTATCGTTCATCTCATCGTACATCGGAATCCAGTTACGGTTGTCAACGCCTTGCCCCTGCGACCAGATTTGTTTTCTCGCAATTCCGGTTTTGTCATTCCACCCGATGAAATAAAGCCCTTTGCGCGGAGTGCATTCATACGTAATCGTCATCGAATCTTTTTTCTCCCAAGAAAGAGAAGGGCAGTAAATAATAATATTTAAACTATCACTTCGGAATTTTGCGGGCTTGCCGTTTAGAATAATTTCTTTTATATCCATATTGATTCCATCAAGAACAATTGAATCAACTTTTTGGCGGAGAGGAATAAATGTATGTGTAACTTTTCCTTTTACCAAATTTTTTTGCGGTTCGAAAGAAACTTCCAGTTTCAAATGCTGAAAATCTACGTTGTGTTCACGCGGAGCGAGGAGCGGGTCAATTATATAGGAACGGGTTTTGACTTGCGCATTGGAATTAAAAATTAAAAATGAAAAATTAAAAATGAAAAGACATGCATGCAGGAGTTTTTTCATATAGGAAATTTGATTCGCTAAAATACAAAAATGCAGGATGCAGAAAGATTGATTGGGATTCAGACGGGTAGAGAATTTTCTAACGGTTGCTCTGCGCTCTGTGCGTCTCTACGGGAAATCTTTAACATTTTTTAACGAAACCATTTCCCTCTTATCGTTGTTATACTCTTTGAAAAACATTCTAACTTTACTCCAATGAAATCAAAAATTTTTAATGCATTGATGACTGTTCTTTCTTTCTCATCATGCGCGCAAAATCAAAATAAAGAAGTACCAAAAATGGAAACACAAAAAGCAGATACGGTTGTTAAACCTGAAACTTCAAAAACGAAACTTGAAACTGCCACATTCGGTGCCGGATGTTTCTGGTGCGTGGAAGCACAATTTCAGATGCTCGATGGCGTGGTGAAAGTCGAGTCGGGATTTTCCGGAGGAAGCGTGAAGAATCCTTCCTATAAAGACGTTTGCACCGGAAGCACCGGTCACGCAGAAGTTTGCAATATCACTTACGACCCTTCAAAAATTTCTTACGAGGAAATGCTTTTTGCATTCTGGCAAACGCACGACCCGACTCAACTCAACAGGCAGGGAAATGATGTAGGCACGCAATACCGCTCCGTAATTTTTTACCACAACGAAAAACAAAAACGACTTGCGGAAGAGTACAAGAAAAAACTGAACGATGAAAAAGTTTTTGACAAGCCGGTGGTAACAGAAATTTCTCCGTTCACTGCTTTTTACAAAGCAGAAGATTATCACCAGAATTATTTTAACCAGAATGGAGAAGAACCCTATTGCCAGTTTGTGGTTCGACCGAAGGTGGAAAAATTTCAGAAAGTGTTTAAGAATAAATTGAAGAATCAGCAGTAAATAAAAAAGGGCTGCAATTGTTGCAACCCCTTTTCTTAAGGATTTTTTTTCTATTCATCCTGTACCGATAATTTGCCTCTCTTAATAATTTGCGTTCCATTTCTTACTTCGTAAATATACATTCCAACCGGCAGTTGGTTTTTCTGAATGGTAAATTTATTTGTTGCGATACTTTCTGTTTTTCTAATCAAGTTTCCTACTAAATCAAAAACATTAAATGAAAATCCCGCAGAAGATTTTTTAATATTATCAGAGATAAAAACTTCTGCAGAAGAAATCATCGGATTCGGATAAACAGAAACATTATTATTATTATAAAGCTCATTCACTCCGTTGAAGCTTGTTCCATAAATTTTAAAAGGTAATCCTTGCGGTGCATCATCTCCGGGTCCTGCCTGCGCAGTGTCAATAATTGAATTCCAAGTGCTGGTGTTAAATTGCATTGCATCGCCCGTAATGGTTGTTACACTATAAGAAACAGGCGGAGCCCACGGACCCGATGAAAGAGAACCGCCTGTTTGCCAATCCACCCAATATTGCCCGGAGGTGAGTTGAAGAGACGGAGTTAATGTTTCAACAACATTTTTCATAATAGGGCGGCTGGTAGCGGTAAGTGTTGCAGAAGTTACACGGTAAATGCCCGACCAATAAGAAACGGTAAGAACATTTGAAGTGGTGTCGCCCCAAATAATTGCTGAAGGGTTTGCATTCGTCAAAGGATTGGCGTTGCGCACTGCTAAACGCACATCGGTCATCGTTGAAGTGTTCCCTGAGTTGGTTTGATAGGCATAAAAAATAAGCGAGTCAATGGTCCATGTTTGACCTGCAGGAACAGTAAAATCATCTGCTACTCTGTAGCCGGATGAAACTGCATGACCGAAACCATAGGTGATAAGACCATCGTGGGTGGCAGATGCATCTGCACCGCCAGCACCTTGTCCGGGAAAATTTGCCAGCGGACCGTTGTCATAAAGCAGCGAAGCGTTGTAAGGTTCCGGGTTTGTTTTTGCTACCGGAAGAATAGCATTTTCCGCAGGAGAGATGGCGTTAACATCCGTTTCACAATCAGCCGCAAAATTTTTTTCGTTCTGTGCGAAAGCGAAACCTGCACCCGCAGTAATTAAACTGAGTAGAGTAAAAATTTTTTTCATGAAAAATAATTTAGTTGATGTTGAAGAATTATTAGAGGCGATGAAGATATACAAAAAAATTCAAAATGTTTTTTTTCTAAGAAGAAATTCTCAACTGTTATAAACAACTTTGATTTTCTCTCTCAAATTATATTGCGAAGCCATCACTTCTCCGTATGCGCCTGTTGTTCGGATGGCAATTAAATCTCCCCGCTTAGTTTGAGGAAGGATTACGGCTTTGCCAAAACAATCCGAACTTTCGCAGATGGGACCGACAACATCATAGCGGATGGTTGATGGTTGATGGTTGATGCTTGATGGAGAAGAAATATTTTCAATCTTGTGAAAGGATTGATAAAGTGCCGGGCGAATCAATTCCGTCATTCCTGCATCGAGGATTACAAAATTTGTATTCACACCTTTTTTTACATAGAGCACTTTTGAAATCAAACTTCCGCATTGCGCGACAATTGCTCTGCCGATTTCAAAATGCAAAGTTTGTTTCGGGCGTAGTTCAAGGAATTGTTTGAACAATCCAAAGTAAGAAGTAAAATCAGGAATGGAATTTTTATCCGGCTGGTGATAATCAACGCCAAGTCCGCCACCAACATTTATATGTTCCAAAGAAATTTTATGGCTTACAAACCAACTCTGAATTTCATTCGCGCGGAGGCAAAGCGATTTGAATGCATTCAAATCTGTAATCTGCGAGCCAATATGAAAATGTATTCCGCAAATTTTTATGTTCTTCAATTGCTGCGTGCGTTTCACCACTTCTTCCAGTTCCCAGAGATTTATTCCGAATTTATTTTCTTCCAAACCTGTTGTAATGTACTTGTGCGTGTTCGCATTCACATTCGGATTAATGCGGAAAGCAATCGGAGCAATCTTATTTTTTTTCTTTGCTAATTCATTTATCACTTCAATCTCCTGTAAACTTTCGCAATTGAAACATGAAATATTTTTTTCAAGCGCAACATTTATTTCTTCATCGTTTTTTCCAACTCCGGCAAAAAATAGTTGCGCAAACTTATATTCGCTTGCTTTTTTTACTTCATTACCGCTCACACAATCTGCTCCTAAACCGGATTTCTGAATCATAGAAAGTATTTCATCATTTGCATTTGCCTTCAGCGCATAGTGAACGTGATAGCCGTATTTCTCCGATTCTTTTTTCAATGCCTCAATCGTTCGAGTCAGCAAATCCAAATCATAATAATAGAATGGAGTGGAGATTGAAGAGAACTTTTGTATTGTATTTTTTGAAAACATCTATTTCAAATTAAATGACTGAATGGTTAGATGATTGGATGGTTATTTAACCATATAGCCATTCAACCATATAACCTATAAATTAAACAGCCCTTTGTTAAGGGCAATTAAAGCGTCCTTTTTATATTTCGTTCCCACCAGCATCGAAATATTATTTTCACTTCCGCCATAGGAAATCATTCTCAGCGGAATGTTTTTCAGCGCGTCAAATATTTTTACAGCCACACCTTGTTTTTCCGCAGTGAAACTTCCCACCACGCAAATGATGGTTTGGTCTTTATCAATTTCAACAGAACAAAATTCTTTCAGCTCTTTCACAATCGCGTCTAAATTTTTTAGGTTATCAATCGTAACAGATACTGCCACTTCCGAAGTGGTAATCATATCAATCGGAGTTTTGTAGCGCTCAAAAATTTCAAACACGCTGCGCAAAAATCCATACGCCAAAAGCATTCGAGCAGATTTTATATTCACGGCAATGATTTCATCTTTCGCAGCAACAGCCGTAATTCTTTCTGTCGGTTTCATTTCTTTAATCACTGTTCCTTTTGCCTGCGGCTGCATTGTGTTCAGCAACCGAACCGGAACTTTTCTTTTCTGCGCGGGAAGAACACAAGTCGGGTGAAGAATCTTTGCTCCGAAATATGCCAGCTCTGCTGCTTCATCAAACGAAAGTTCAGTAACCGGAAAAGTTTTTTCTACGATGCGCGGGTCATTATTGTGCATTCCGTCAATGTCTGTCCAGATTTGAATTTCTTCGGAGTTAAGAGCTGCGCCAATCAACGTTGCAGTGTAATCGCTTCCTCCGCGTTTCAGATTATCTATTTCACCGAATGAATTTCTGCAGATGTATCCTTGCGTGATGAAAAGTTTTTTCCCGGAATACTTTTTCAATTCTGCTTTCAGATTCTCCTCTATATATTTCAAATCGGGTTCATCATTTTCGTCAATGCGCATGAAGTTCAGCGCGGGAAGCAAAACAGAATCAATTCCGATTTCTTCCAGATAAAAATGTTCCATTGCGGTGGAAAGCAGTTCACCTTGCGCGAGAATCGCTTTCTCTTCATTCGCAGTGAACATATCGAGCGTAAATGAGCGGATAAACTCAAAATGATTTTTTACTAACTCCTTTCCTTTATTCAGAGAAGATTCTTTCGAGTAAAGTTCTTTCAGAACTCCTTCGTATTTTTTTTCAAGCGCGTCAATCAGTTGCTTTGCTTTGGCATTTTCTTTTGCGTACAAAGCGTTTGCAATTTCGACCAGAGCATTTGTGGTTCCGCTCATAGCGGAAAGCACAACAATCTTCGGCTCATCACTTTTAATAAGTGCGACAAGATTTTTCATCCGCTCAGCTGAGCCAACAGAAGTTCCTCCGAATTTTAAAATCTTCATAGCCGAATTCAAATAAGATTGCGAATATACAAACTCAACTCACATCGGTCCCATAGGAGTTTGAATGGCTTTCTTGCCGTTGCATTTTCGGTAAGTGTGGCAGGATGAAAAAAGAAAAGAGATAAAAATGAAAACGAATGCAACTGTTGCTAAGTGAATAAGAATTTTTTTCATCAGTCGAGAATTTTCACCTGCACCTGTTCAATAGTTGTGCCGGAGGTGCTGAGAATTTTGAAAACATAAGGAGAGATAACCACAATTTCATTTTGGTTGGGAATGCTTTGTCTGAGATGAAGAATTAATCCAGCCAGCGTGGTGTACTCATCCGACTGCGGGAGCGAAAGTTTATAGCGCTCGTTCAGATAATCAATTTCCAATCTCCCTGAAAAAACAAATTCATTGGAGGAAATTTTTTTCTCCGTCATTTCTTCTTTGTCGTGCTCGTCTTCAATCTCGCCAAAAATTTCTTCGATGATGTCTTCCATCGTGAGCATTCCTGCCGTTCCGCCAAATTCATCCACTACCAGCGCCACGCTTTTATGCTGCTGAATGAAAAGCGTGAGCACTTCGTTTGCGGGCATAGATTCGGGAAGGATGATGACAGGTAGAAGAATGGATAAAATGTTTTCAGGTTTTTTGAAAATTTCAGACGAGTGCGTGTAGCCGATGATGTTGTCCACGCTGTCGCGGTAAATTAAAATTTTTGAGAGACGCGTTTCGATGAACATTTTTTTTAGTTCTTCTACTGAATCGTCAATGTTGATAGCGGAAATTTCATTCCGCGGAATCATGCAGTCGCGGGCTTTCACTTTTGAAAATCCAAGTGCGCGTTTGAAAATTTTCACTTCATTCTCCAGTTCGTTGCGTTGCTTTGGAGAAGTGCTTTCACGGATGAAATGGTCGAGGTCAATTCTTCCGAACACAACTTTTTTTTCGGGGAATGAAGTGCCAAGTACGAAACGTAAAATAAATCGTGCAAGATTATTTGTAAGAAAAACTATCGGGTATAAAATCAGATAGACAAGCAGAAGAGGAATTGCGAACACGGAAAGAATTCTGTTCGGGTTTATCCGGAAAAGATTTTTCGGAATGAATTCTGCGGTGACAAGAATGAAAATGGTTGAGAGAACAGTTGTAAGAAGCAGAATCAAGATTTCCGAGGAAATATATTTTTTCAAATGCGGCTCTAAGATTTCTGCCATAAAAATACTGAACACAACCAGCGAAATGCAATTTCCCACCAGCATAGTGCTGATGTAATGCGAAGAATTTTTTATGAAGTAAGAAAGAATCTGCGCGGGGAAAATATTCCGTTTTTTCAGCAGTTCAATTCTTAATTTGTTGGAGGTGAGAAAAGCAATCTCCAGCCCCGAAAAAAATGCGGAGAGGATGAGCATTACAAGAACAATAATCCAGGGGGTAGTCATCAGCGAATGCGAATCTTTTACGAATGTACGAATAAGAAAACGAAACCTCTACTTCACGCGCTCCACATATTCGCTCGTGCGGGTGTCAATGCGGATTTTATCGCCTTGGTTTACGAAAAGAGGAACGTTCACTGTTGCGCCTGTTTCAACCGTTGCAGGTTTCATTGCGTTGGTTGCTGTGTTGCCCCTGACACCGGGTTCGGTGCGAATGATTTCTACTTCAACAAATGTTGGCGGTTCAGCATAAATGGGAGTTTCGCTTTCAATTCCTATTTTCACTTCCATTCCTTCCTTCAGAAATTTTGTGCCTTCGCCAAAAAGAGTTTTCGGAACATAAATTTGTTCGTAGGTAGCGGGGTCCATACAAACTAAGTTTGCGCCATCTTCATAAAGGTATTGCATCATTTTATATTCGAGGCGGGCAACTTCCACTTCTTCGCCTGAGCGGAAACGCTGGTCGAGCATTTTTCCTGTGCGAAGGTTGCGCATTCTCACCTGCACGAACGCGCGCTTGTTTCCCGGTGTGCGGTGCTGAAGTTCTGTAATCTGGCAGAGGTCGCCATTGTAGCGTATCACTGAGCCGTTGCCGATATCTTGTGTGGTTGACATAGTTTTTTTGTTTTCGTTTAAATGGACGCAAAGATAATTTATTTCATAAGAGCGAGAAAAGGAGTTTTGTACATTCGTTCTGCTATGAAAATTGCAAAGTGGATAGGCGTAATACTCGGTTGGATTTTGATTCACAACTTCTGGGGAATATTTTTGGGATTTATTATCGGGTCGCTCATTGACGAAGGACAAGTAAGAGTTTACAGCGGAAGTTCCGGCTCTTCGCCTTTCGGAAACATAAATGATTTCACCACTTCGCTGCTTTATCTTTCGGCTGCGGTGATGAATGCGGATGGAAGCGCGATGAAGTCGGAACTGGATTTTGTGAGAAGATTTTTCACGCAGCAGTTTGGAGAAGCGAAAGCAAATGCGGATATGCTTTTGCTCCGCGAAATTCTTCAGAAGGAAATTCCTGTGCAGGAAGTTTGCAGCCGGATAAAAAATTTTATGCCCTTTGCTTCCCGCTTGCAGTTGATTCATTATTTATTTGGCTTATCGAATGCGGACGGACATCTTCATCCTGCAGAAATTTCTGTCATAGAGCAAATCGCTTACTATCTCGGAATTAATTCTGCCGACATGAATTCGATAAAGGCAATGTACTGGCGTGATGCGGAGAGCGACTATAAAATTCTGGAGATAGAAAAGAATTCTACGGAGGCAGAAATTAAAAAAGCGTACCGCAAAATGGCAAACAAGTTTCATCCTGATAAGGTAGCAAGCGAAGGAGAAGAAGTTCAGCGCGCGGCAACGGAAAAGTTTAAGAAGGTGCAGGAAGCGTATGAGAATATAAAAAAGCAAAGAGGTATAAACTGATAAGTCAAAAATCAAAAGTTAAAAGAGAAATACGATTACATTTGCGTTATGCCGGTAGAAATAAAAGAAGTTAAAACGAAGAGTGACGCAAAGCAGTTTGTAAATCTTCCGTTTGAAATTTACAAAGGCAATGCCTTTTGGGTGCCGCCTTTGAAGGAAGGAGAAATGAAATCGCTTTTTCCCGAGACAAATCCCGCCTTTGATTTCTGCAAAGCAAAATTCTGGCTTGCGTTTAAGAATAAGAAATGCGTTGGAAGAATTGGCGCCATCATTAACGAAGCGTACAATAAAAAAACCGGAGAGAAGTTCGCGCGCTTTTCACGGCTGGAATTCTTTGATGACGAACCCCCCCCCCACTCCCCGAAGGGGGGAACACGGGAGAGTGGATTTCCTGATTTCCCCCTTCGGGGGACAGAGGGGGCTTTGCTTTCCACTGCCGAAAACTGGGCGAAAGAGAATAATTGCATAGGAATTCACGGGCCGCTTGGCTTTGCCAACCTCGATACTCAGGGTTTGCTGGTGGAAGGTTTTGAGCATTTGCAGGCGGTGGGTTCGGTTTATCATCACGATTATTATCACAAGCACTTGGAAAAACTGGGCTATGAAAAAGAAATTGACTGGGTGGAGTTTCGTTTAACGCTGGGGCAGCAGGCGGTGGAAAAAGCAAACCGCGGTGCCGCGCTCATTCAGAAAAGATACGGCATTGAAGTTCTTCATTTCAAAAAGATGGACGAACTTCTTCCGCATTCCGACACTATTTTTAAAATACTGAACGATGCTTTCAGCGAACTTCCGTATGTAACGGAGTTTTCTGAAAGGATGATGGAGTTCTACAAAGAAAAATATATCAAACTTCTCAATCCCGAATTTGTGAAGATGGTAAAACTAAAAGGCGAGTTGGTTGGTTTTGTAATCGGGCTTCCTTCTTTATCCCATGCGCTGCAAAAAGCAAAGGGAAAACTTTTTCCTTTGGGGTTTCTTCACCTTTTAAAAGCGCGCAAGGGCGGAGAAGTGGTGGAGCAGTTGCTTACCGGAGTGAAAAAAGAAGTGATGTCAACCGGTGCGGGAGTTATTCTGATGGCTGAACTGCAAAAAGAAATGCTGAAGAAGGGAATGAAATATATTGAGACCACAGGCATTTTTGAAACCAACCAGAATGCAATTTCCAACTGGAAAAACTACGAGCATATTCAGCATAAAAGAAAGCGGATTTACCGCAAGATGTTTTAGAAATTACTTCACCACCACCATCTTCTTTGTTCCCACACTCCCCTTGCTGGTTTGCAGTTGGTAATAATAAACCCCCGCAGGAAGTTGCGTGTTATCAAGCAGCAAATCAGTAAATGTATCATCCACTTTATAGCGTTTAACCTCTGCGCCTTGCGTGTTGTATAAAATTATCTCTCCCTCTTTTTCTCCTTTGGGTAATTCATATTGTAAAGTTACCGCGCCATTGCTTGGGTTTGGGTATAAATTGCCTAAGCCCTGCGCCTGCATTAGCGCGGCATTGCCCTCCTGTATGCCGGTGCTTAGGGTGCCGGGTAAACTATATACAATTGCATCTCCTTTAGTTGTGCTTTGGTCGCTTAAAATCATTTTTGTTCCTTGCGAAGTATTGTATATAGGATATTGTTGTAACTGAATATTAAGTGTTATTAAAGGAGCCATACTATCTGCTGAAAAAATAATAGTCCCATCTTCTTTATATATTTGTGTGTGTACTCCACCGGCACAATCACCATAAATATACATAAATTCGATTTGCGCATCAGTATTAAATAATTGCTCAGAGAAATAAAGTATAGTTGCATATGGTCCATTACATCCAGGGAAGCCTGAAAGAGAAATTGTTTTAACTAAAGAATGGTTTATATCATAGATGCTTATCATTTTTCCTGTTCTATTAATCTTAACATATCTTTCTCCAGATAATTCAAATTTTATTAACATTAGTTGAGATGAGGGAGCAGTATTAGTAGATGTATTGAATACGCCATAAGTAGAGGCACTATCATATTTGTGCTCCATAGTAATTTGTGCTTTTGTTTTGATAGCAAATGCAAACAATACAAGAAGTAATATTTTTTTCATAGCATTCTACTTTTAGCAAAAGTAAAGATTTTATAGTAAAAGCCCATCTTTTTTCTTAATACGGGCTTTTACTATAATTAGTTGCGTTGTTATTTACTTCTTCAGTTAATCCTTAATCATTTTTTTCGTCTCTATAACTTTTCCGTTTACAATAAGGGAATAAGAATAAACTCCTGCTGAGAGATTAGTGGCGGTAATATTCAACTGCCCCATTCCTTTTTCTTCCACTTTGTAAATCTTTAACTGAGTGCCAAACTCATCGTAGAAAACAATTTGCGCGTTGGCATTATCGGGCACAAAGTATTTAATGGTTGTGCCATCGCCAAACGGATTAGGAGAATTTTGAAAAAGTACAGCAGTATTTGCGAGTTCAAGTTCATGAATGGAAGGAATATTTCCCTGCTCGGTATTTGTATTGCCGTTTGAATTATTTCCGCTGCCGTTTGTGCGCTGTCCGCCTGTGAGTGTGGAAATTTGTGATTTCAATGCAGCAACAGTAGTTGTTAATGTATCAATCATTTTTTGCTGCTCTTGCATTGCTTTTACCATAGGAACAATAAATTTTGCATAACCCAAACTGTAATGGTCTTTTGAATTTTGTGGTCTGTAAACTCCATCAAAATCATATCCAAGTTTATTAGCAACGCTATCAACTTCTTGAGCAATAAATCCAGTACAAACCTTTTTTTCTGCTTTATCAAGTCCATCATTCATTTGCTGAATAAGGCTATCGCTTCTGCCAATAAATTTTTCTAAAGCATGGGCTTGAAAATTATAAGTAATAGGTCGTAGTTTCATAATGAAAGCTAATCCGGGAACATTTTCTTTAATATTTGTTTTGAATCTACCATCAGAAAGAATTGACCAACCTGTTGTTGGATACCCGCCTATTGTCCCGCCTGTCATTGTAGAATTTCCTATAACTATTTTATCGCTTGCAGTCGATGAAGCAAGATATCCAAATGCACCTGCATTTGTACCAGTCGCTCCCGCATCCGCGCCATAGCCCACGCAGGTATTATAAGTACCGGTAGTAATGCTTGCTCCCGTATTATATCCAATTGCAGTATTGCCGTCACCGGTGCTGTTGCTGCTTGCATTGCGTCCCACGCAGGTATTGTAACTCCCCGTGTTGGTGTAGCCGGCAGAAAAACCAATCATTGTGTTTGAGCCGCTGGTTGCATTGGAATAGCCCGCCTGATAACCCAAGTTTGTATTTCTTGAGCCGCTTGTATTGAGGTATCCCGCCCCGCTTCCTATAGAAGTTGCCCAGGACGCTGTGTTGTTATAACCGGACTGGTAACCCATCATAACAATATCGGTGGCGGTGGTTGATTTATATCCTGCCTGTGAGCCAAAAAAACAGTTATCAGAAAAAGAATTAGCAACCGTGCCTCCTCCTCCGCCTGCTTTATAACCGGTAATTGCATTATCAGTTCCGGTCTGGTTCCAGTAACCGGCATTATATCCAGCAATGGTGTTGTTTGTACCCGATGAATTACTTGCTCCTGCTAAACTTCCCACCATAGTATTGCTGGTTGCAGATGCCGCGCAACTAAATCCTGCCTCATAACCGAGCAAAGTATTGTCATTTGCACCTGAAGCAAGATTTTGACCTGCATAATATCCGAAACAGGAATTATTGCTTCCGTTAGAATTGTTATATCCTGCATTATTTCCTACAAAAACATTACCTGTGCCCGTTGTATTTAAGTCACCGGCATAATATCCAATAAAGGTATTTCCATTCACTGTATTATTTGATCCTGCAAGATACCCGACAAAAACATTATTGCTCGCAGTTTGAGTGGTGCAAGTAGGACAATTACCTGCCGAATATCCTACATATACATTGGATGTGCCGGAGTAATTATTAATCCCCGCATCTCCTCCTAAAAATGTATTGCCTGTAGCGCCTGAAGAGTTTTTGCCTGCGTCAACTCCCGCATAAATATTAGTATGAGTTCCATTAATCCAAAGAACTTTTTGTGTTCCTAAAAAATACGCGTTTGACGTGCCTGTGGTTGTGCCGCCTGCATTTATATCTTGATCGACATCCAATCTATAAGTACCTGGAGAGTAATTAGTGCCAATGCCAAGATTACCGGTGCTATTTTTAAGAACCAATAAATCTGTATTGTCAGCGGCATTACTTACACGGAGTGAAAGAGAGCTTGCTCCGATTTTAATATAGGAGTGTTGATAGGTTGTGTTATAGTAACCAATCTCCAATTTTGCGCTTATATTATCATCTATATGAAGCCCTCCGTGAAGCGTTAATTTTCCATAAGTGGATGAGGAAGTGGTACCGCCAATTACAATTTTGCTGTTAGTAGCATCTTCATAAATTGGAGTGGCAGTGTTTCCTGCTGTACTCCCCGTAGATGTAAATTTCGTTATGTAATTATTTGTACCGCTTCCAGTAATATTTTGTGCAAACATGCTGCCTGCGCTAAAGCACACCGCCACTCCCAGCAGCAATGCCTTTGTAAAAGTAGTTGTTTTCATTATTATTTTTGTTTTAGAAATTTATTTTGCAGTTTTAAAAATCATTATTCAATAATCAATAATCATTACACATTGGTCATTCCCCCTCACGACACCACCGCCCAGGCAGGCATGGAAAAAGCCCCCAGTTCGCCACGCGAGTTTTTCACGCGCGCAATGTACCAGGCGCATTTGCCAAGAGAGGTATTGTCTAAAACGCTTCTGAACAAGCCGCGGCTCGCATCGCCCGAATACTGGTAATCTGCCTGCGCGGGAATGGTTTGCGGGTTTAGTGTGAGCGCTATGTACACCTGAATTTCTTTCACTCCTTTTTCCTTGCCGCGTTTTTTATGCTCCACGCTGGTTACCAAAAGCACATGCAGCAAATGTTTTATTTCGCGTATGGCAATGCTCACTTCTTTTCTGCCGGGCGCGGCAGTGCGTGTGAGGGTGGTATCCTGCAAAAGCGTTCCTTTCTTAATGCGGAAGGTTTCGCAGTCGCTCACCGTGCCGTTGAGGGCAATTTTATCGAGCAGGTGATGCCCCGTGTTTTTATCGTGGTCATACCTGAGCGTGTTCTTAATCAGAATAAGCAGTTGGTCTTTAATGTCGGTGTTCCGGTGCCGCTTGTCGGCATACTGCGCGTAAAGCGTATCGCTCTGGCTGCGGAAGGTATGCCAGTCAGTGCTTTCCTGCCCCGTCCAGCCCCAGTTCTGGAAGCGGTTGTTTTGCAGTTGATAGTTATCGGTGTTCACCATATAAGCGGCAAACTCCGAGGGTTTGTTGGGGATGCGTGTGGTGCAGGCAATGAATGGCTCACGGACGGCAATGAGTGATTTTTGGCAGGCAATGAGCGGCTCACGGACGGCAATGAACGATTTTCGGCAGGCAATGAGCGGCTCACCGCCTGCCATAAATGCCTTGCGGTTAAGAGAACCGCGTTTTTTGAATGATTTTGCTACCTTGCGGAGTGCCTCAGCCAATGCGCGAAGCAGAGCCGAAAGGAGGCGCAAACGCGGGTGAGTGTAATAATAAGGAAGAAATAAACTTTGCTTATGAGAGCAGAAGAAGGGCTGGTCGCTGGTCGCTGGTCGCTGGTCGCTGGTCGCTGGTCGCTGGTCGCTGGTCGCTGGTCAAACGGTTTCATAGAGCGAACATAACTGATTGCCGTCAATTTATTGCAAGGAGAGAGGGAAAAGATACGATTTTTTGCAAACAAGTTTTCAACAATAAAAAAAACCCTGAATCTGCCTTAAACAGACAGTCCCGGGGTTTTCTGTGAGAGAATTTTACCTTTTATTTCATCACACTGAATCTTTTCGTCAGCACTGCTTCGCCTGCTTTTAACTGGAAAAAATAATTTCCCGCGCTGAGTTTGGAAGCATCGAGGGTGAGCGTGTTTCTTCCCTGCTGAATGTTTTCATAGGTCATTACCACTTCGCCCAGTGAATTCATAATGCGGATGGCGGCATGCTCGTAGCCAATCACGTTGTAGGCAATGTTCACGTTGGTGGTTGCGGGCGAGGGATAAGCATACGCCCAGAAGTTATCGGTTTCGCCATTTTCAAACACACCGGTGCTGCAGGAGTTATCCCATTTATCCTGCGCAGCGCAGGCGGTTGCCTGAATGTCGGCAAGGTTGTCTCCGCCAATGAGCGCGAAGGCAACGGTTACGCTGTCGCCCGCATTTACGGTGAAGGGCCCGCTGCTCACGCAGTTCATCACATCTCCTCCGGTGGCAGAAAATCCATCGCTGGCGCGCAGAACGGAAAGGGCTTTGTATTTATCGGCAGTGGTGAAATTGGTGGTGGGGTCAATGTCTCCATTTCCTCCCGAAACGTTGTCCACCACATGGCAGTTGGGAGGTGCGGAATTAGTTAAGACCTTCGTAGCCGCATATAAATTATTTCCCACCCAGTAAACGTATCCCATTTTGTTGGGCACATCCCAACTTGCTTTGTCCTGCCCCGAATTGGCATTGGGCACATCCCAGTCAGACATGATTCCGGCATACAAGCCGCTGAGCGTGCTTGCGCCCGTATTGGTGATTACATATTTCACAATCACAAATTTCCTGTAAGGCGCGGTTTGCCATGCATACGCATTGTGGTGAACGCTCACGGGAATGGGACCGCTGGTGGTGGCAGGCGCATCGTTGAAACTTCCATCCACATCAAAATCGGAAACCGTTGCGGGAAGAACTTGTTTCACGCGAACGGTAGAACCAAAATCGGTGTTGCCCGTGCTTGCATCGCGGAACATATCAGAAACCTTTGTACTTGAAGCGCCAATCATCAAACTGGATTCATAGAGAAGCGCCTGGGGCGATGGGTTTTCGTATTCAACGCCAAGCCCGTTCACCTGCCCGTCATTGTTATAGCCAATTCTTCCTTTGCTGGTAATGGTGGTGTGCAAATCATTAATGGTAATATTAATGTAATCGGGGTTCACCAGAATATCAAAATACGTATCGCCCGTGAACGTTCCATCCGTAATATGAATTTTGAAACGCACGGTTTGATTAATGGGAGCGCTGGCAGAAAGCACCGCTGTAAAAGGCGAAGCATTGTTGTTGGTTGTTGCCAGCGTGGCAAG
Organism: Bacteroidota bacterium; assembly: GCA_016195025.1. NCBI lineage: Bacteria > Pseudomonadati > Bacteroidota > Bacteroidota bacterium. The sequence continues at coordinate 41,986 of JACQAL010000002.1, forward strand.
CGCGCCAATGGTGAAACTTCCGTTTGTAATAGTAGGATTGGGTCCCGCAGAAACCGAATAGGTGCTCAGCGTTGCCGTTGCGCTGGAAGAAGAAGGGTCAAGATAATTGGTGAATATTCCGCTGATGTCAATGGTTTCACCCACATCAAAAATGTTATCGTTATTGTCAGTAACTGTAACCGGATTTACCAAAATGGATTTTGCCGCCTGCGTGAGCGCGTTGTTGATGTCAATTCTTCCCTTGCCAAGTTTTCCTAAAGGATATTGCGTGGCGCTTGGCATAGGGTCGCAGGTTTGTTTCATCTGCTCTCCAATCTGGAAAGCATTGGTATAATTTTTCACCGACTGAATCAATGCCGCACCGCCTGCCGAAACCGGGCAAGCCATGGAAGTTCCGCTGGCTGATTGGTATCCTGCACCGCTCGTGGTTGAATAAACATTATTTCCGGGAGCGCAGTAGTCCACATCCAGCCCGTAAGAAGAAAAACCCGCCATGTTATCTGTGCTGGTGGAAGCCGACACGCGGTATATATTATTATAGGAAGAAGGATAGGTTTGGTCTTCCACTCCGTTATTGCCGGCAGAAGCCATCACCAGAATATTATTGTTGATGGCGGCATAGTCAATAATGTTTTGCCCGTAAGAGCCGCCACCGCTTCCGCCCCATGAGTTGCTGATCATCTGAACAATGTTTCCATGCTTGGCAGAAAAATCGGCAAGCCATTGAATTCCCTGGTAGGCAGCCACCAGTGCACCGCTTGCATCGGCAATTTTGCACATGATAAATTTCGTATTGAAGCCGGGGCTTGAAACTCCCGTGCTGTTATTTGTAACCGCACAGGCATCTCCGCTTGTCATCACTCCGTGATTGTTTCCCTGCCAGGTGGGGTCGTTGTCATTCATTCCCACATCCCAGCCGTTGTAATCGTCTATATAACCGTCTGCATCATTATCACTGCCATCAACCGGGTCAGCGGTGTTGTGGTAAACATTTGCGGCAAGGTCGGGGTGAGTGAGTTCTGTGCCGGTGTCGGTGATTCCCACTATAAAACTTGCGCTTCCGTTGGTGGTGCACCAGGCGGTTCCTTTCACATCAATGCTGCCGGTAACATTTCCTTGGATATGATATTGGCTTCCTAAAGATGGGTCATTCGGAGTGCATACGGCATGAAGTTTGGGAACATACCAGGGCTCCACGTATTCAAAATAGCCGAGCGAAAGCATTCCGTTAATTACTTTTTCAAGATTCAAACCTGAGGTGAACTTGAAAGAATAAATAAGAGAGAGGTCAACTAATTTTTGTCCGAGCGCATTTCTTTCCTGCGCGGGCGCTTCCACGTGAGGATAAATTTTTGCCACTTTAGTTGCGCCCACCGAATTAAGATAATCCTGAAGCGGAAGAATATTATCAACTGAATTTATTTTGCAGTTCTGCCGGTACTGGGGTTTTACTTTGAAGATAACTGTGGTTGGCAGATAATCTCCTTCGTGAACATTTGCAGCCAGTTTGAAATGCATGGGCGCATGGTTGCCCGGAATAATTACTTCGCATTTGTTGCCTGCGAATGTAAGCGCTGTGCCAGAGAGAAAAAGCGCAGCAGTAAACAGAGATGTAAATTTTTTCATAGTGAAAATAGTTAGTTTGGTTTTAAAAGGGATGTAAAGGTAGAAATCTCCTAATCAAAACCAAAATTTAGGTAAACTTTTTTTTACACTTAGAACTCACCCCTAACCCCTCTCTTTCTGAAAGAGAGGGGAATTTAAGGGGAGAGTTATTTGTACTCAGGAAAATCTTTTAGAAATAAATGCTTTCCCTGTTCATAGTTCATTTCGCAGCAATAATGTTTCAAGCCGTTTGTTACCGCCAAAAATTTTGTTCTGAGTTTATTCGATATATTGTAAACGGCAACCTGATTAAAAGTTTCCTGAGAAATTTTTACATCGGGTTTTTTGCATTCCACAATCATCCACACATTTCCTTTCCGGTTGTGAATTTTTATGTCGCTTCGCTTTTGAAGTTTGTTGTACTTCAATCCTGTTTCAACGGCAATAAGCGAAGCAGGATATTTTTTTTCTTCAATTAAATACTGAATAAAATTCTGGCGCACCCATTCTTCGGGTGTGAGAGCGACAAACTTTTTGCGAATCGCATCAAAGATTTGATTTCCTTTTTCACCTTGTCGAATTCGAAAAGAATATTCGGGAAGATTTAATTTTAACATCTACTAAATACTAATTTTTACTAATGTACTAATTTACGAATCAGCGCACGGCTGTTTTGTCTAATTCGTAAATTCGTATTAATTAGTATTTAGTAGATATGGATTTTGACAAAATAATATCCGACCTCAAGAACAAAGTTTACCATCCCGTTTATTTTTTAATGGGCGAGGAGCCGTTCTTTATTGATGAAGTTTCAAATTACATAGAGAAAAATATTCTGGATGATTCCGAAAAAGAATTCAACCAGACAGTTTTATACGGAGGCGAGACAAACATTCTGCAGGTCATCGGCGAAGCCAAGAGTTATCCCATGATGAGCAATTACCGCGTGGTGATTATCAAGGAAGCGCAGAACATGAAAGACCTTGTGCCGAAGGAAAAATCAGACCCCTCTCCATCTCTCCCCAAAGGGGAGAGGGTTGAGCGCGCAAACTCCTCCCCTTCGGGGAGGTCGGGTGGGGTTGTTCATCCGCTAGAAAATTATCTCGACAATCCCCAAAAGACAACCATTCTTGTTTTCTGCCATAAGTACAAAACCATTGACATGCGCACAGGGTTCGCAAAAAATCTTTCCAAGCGCGCAGTGGTTTTGAAATCGGATACGCTTTACGATTACAAAGTGCCGAAGTGGATTGAAGAATTTATAGCGGATAAAAAATATTCCATTGAGCCGCGTGCGAGCCAACTGCTCACGGAATTTCTTGGAAATGATTTGAGCAAGATTGCCAACGAACTTGAAAAACTTTTCTTAAACATTCCTGAGAAAAGCAAAATTACTTCCGACCACATTCAAAAATACATCGGCATCAGCAAGGAGTACAACAATTTTGAATTGCAGGATGCCATTGGGAAAAAAGATTCGCTGAAAGCAAACCGCATCATCAATTATTTTTCTGCCAATACAAAGGATAATCCCATGGTGGTAACGGTTGCTTCGCTGGCAGGGTATTTCAGCAAGATGCTGCTGTATCATATGGTAAAAGGAAAACCGCAGAATGAAATTGCAGCAACTCTCAAAGTGCCTCCGTTTTTTGTGAAGGATTATGCATCGGCTTCAAATAATTATCCTCCCGGAAAAATTTTCAGCGCCATTTCTCTCCTCCGCGAATACGATATGAAATCAAAGGGCTATGAAAATTCAAACATAGATGAAGGAGAACTGATGAAAGAAATGGTGTATAAAATAATGCATTGAAAATTTTTTATTCGAAAAAATTATACGCTTTTTCCAGATACTTTGTTTTCAGCGCAGCAATGCGGTTGCTGCCGAAAATACTTGACGGACTCGCAAAAATTCCCTGCAGAAGCGGAAAAACCCCGCACGGAATTGCTGAATAAACAGACGGGATGCCTGAATGAACGCGCGGGACTTCAAAAAGAAGTTCAAGTTATTGATGAATCCCGCACCTGCATTTAAAATGAACACGCGGGAGGGCAGAAAAAATTTGCGTTATGTATGCGGAAACATTCCCTTATGCAGCAGGAAGTTTTAGTAGTTGCACAGCAAGTTTTAGTTGAGCGCGCCAAACATTGCCTTATGCAGCAGGAAGTTTTAGCAGTTATACAGCAAGTTTTATTTCAACCTGCCGAACATTGCTTGCTGCGCGCCAAAGGAAAATTTTTTTCTGAAAATGTCAACTTCAGGCAAAAGGGTGCTTCGCCCTTCGGAATAATTTTTCTTTCGCTATTCCCATATCTCAATTATTTTTGCAGAAAAAAACAGGATGAATTATTTCCTCGTCAAATCCGAACCCGAAACGTATTCATGGGAACAATTTGCCAAAGACGGCAAAACCATGTGGGAAGGCGTGCGCAACTTTGCCGCGAGAAAAAATTTACGCTCTATGAAAAAAGATGATTTGGTTTTGTTCTATCACAGCGGAGAAGATAAATGCGTGAAAGGAATTGCAAAAGTTACCAGAGAATTTTACCAAGACCCCACCACAAAAGAAGATTGGTCGGTGGTTGACCTTGCTTCTGAAAAACCGCTGAAGAAACCCGTTACGCTGGCGCAAATAAAAGCAGAAAAAAAATTGCAGAACATTTATCTGGTGAGACAAGGAAGATTATCCGTTATGCCGCTTGGCAAAGAAGAGTTTGAACTTATCGTTCGCATGGGAAGTTGAAGCCAGTAGGCAATCGGCAGTTGGCAGTAGACAAAAAATTCATTCGTACATTCGCAGAAATTCGTATTCGTAGATGACCATTCAGGAAAACATTTCTCTTCGCAAATACAACACCTTCGGCATTGATGTTTCGGCAAAATATTTTCTCGAAGCGAATTCTGTTTCTGATGTTCAAAACTATTTAGATGAAAAAAAATCTTCGCCTCTGCTTATCTTGGGCGGAGGAAGCAATATTCTTTTCACAAAAAACTTTGACGGAGTTGTTCTGAAAAATAATCTCAAGGGAATTGAACTGCTCAGGGAAGATTCGGAAAATTATTTTGTGAAAGTTGGCGGAGGCGAGGTGTGGCATGAATTCGTTCTGCACTGCATAAAAAATAATCAGGCGGGCATTGAAAATCTTTCACTCATTCCCGGCTCGATGGGCGCAGCGCCCATTCAGAACATTGGTGCGTATGGCGTGGAGCAAAAGGAAACTTTTCACGAACTCGAAGCCGTCAATCTTCAGGAAAACAAAAAAGTTATTTTCAAAAATTCCGATTGTAAATTCGGTTACCGCGACAGTATTTTCAAACGCGAAGCAAAAAATAAATACATCATTACTTCCGTTACTTTCCGCCTGAACAAAAAACCAAAATACAATACAAGTTACGGAGCAATCAATCAGGAGTTAGAAAAAATGGGGGTGAAAAAACTTTCCATCGCTGCCATTTCTCAGGCGGTGATTACTATCCGCAGAAGCAAACTGCCCGACCCTGCAATGATTGGCAATGCAGGAAGTTTTTTTAAAAATCCAATCGTTTCGAATGAGAAATATGAATTGCTGAAGAAAGAATTTCCGGCTATTGTCGCCTATAAAAACTCCAATAGCGAAATGAAATTGGCTGCCGGCTGGCTCGTTGAACAATGCGGATGGAAAGGAAAACGGTTCAACGCTCATGGCGTTCACAAAGACCAGGCATTGGTGCTGGTGAATTATGGAAACGCAAACGGAAATGATATTTATGAACTCTCGGAAAAAATTTTGCAATCAGTGAAAGAAAAATTCGGAGTAATGCTCGAAAGAGAAGTAGTAATCGTATAATGATATTCAGCAAGCAGGTTGAACTTGGTTTTCGCTCTTACTTCAATGCCATCGGATTTATTTTTTCGAAAGGTTTGTGGTGGGCATTCTTCATTCCGCTCCTGCTGAATATTCTTTTATTCATAGGAGGATATTCACTGATTGAAAATCTTACAACTCATGTGCAGGATTGGTTAAAAGGAATTTTAGGATTGGACAGCGATTCTTTTTTCCTCTCGAAATATCTTGGCGTGTTTATCGCAGGATTTGTATGGATTTTTTTCCGCGTGCTTTTCTTTTTTGTGTTTGCTTATTACGGAGGATACATTATTTTGATTTTACTTTCGCCTTTGTTCGCGTACCTCTCTGCGAAGACCGAAGAAATCATCAGCGGAAAAAAATATCCCTTCGATGGCGACCAATGGATGCGCGACATGGTGCGCGGAATTTTAATTGTGCTGCGGAATCTTTTCATTCAAACGGGCTGGATTATTTTAATGTTCGTTGCAGGATTTATTCCGGTGGTTGGATGGTTTTCGGCAATTGTTTTATTTCTTGTCTCCGCCTACTTCTACGGGTTTTCTTTTATTGATTACACCAGCGAAAGAAGAAAATTAAAAATCCATGAGAGCATTCAGTTTGTGCGCGCGAATAAATGGCTGGCAATTTCCAACGGATTTATTTTTTGCCTTTTTCTTCTTCTTCCGTTCTGTGGAATTTTATTCTCAGGGTTTGCGGCAATTGTTGCAGTGGTAGCGGCAACACTGGCTGTAAATGAAATTTCTCCGGGCAGGGAATAGTTCTTTAGAATAATTTACATTTGAATCCTTTTTATGAAAAAATCTTCTCTGAGAATTTCTGCCGTATCCTATATAAACGCAAAGCCGTTTGTGTATGGAATTGAGCAAGGCGGGTTTCTGAAAAATTATTCTCTTTCACTCGATATTCCTTCTTTATGTGCCGATAAATTAATGAAAGATAAAGTGGACATCGGGCTTGCACCTATAGCCGTTATTCCCCATTTGAAAAAATATTTTCTCTTTCCTGATTTCTGCATTGGCGCAAATGGTCCCGTGCGCTCGGTGATGCTCTACAGCGAAGCTCCGTTGAATGAAATAAAAAGAATTCATCTCGATAATCAATCGCGAACATCCGTTATGCTGCTGCAAATTCTGGCAAAACATTTCTGGAAAATTTCTCCTCAGTGGATTCAGGCGAAAGACGGCTATGAAAAAAATATTAACGGAAATGTTGCGGGATTAATTATTGGCGACCGGAATTTTTCTTTCACAAAAAAATTTCAATATGCATTTGACTTATCCGAACAATGGAAATTATTCACCGGTCTTCCGTTTGTTTTTGCCTGCTGGATTTCAAATAAAAAATTAGATGCGCAGCATGAAATTTCATTTTACAAATCCATGAAGTTCGGGCTGGAGCAGAAAGAAAAAGTAATTGAGCAATTAGACAAAGAGTTCGATAAAAAAATAATGAGCGATTACCTGAACGAGTATATCATCTATTCTCTTGACCAGCCCAAAAGAATTGCCATGAATTTATTTCTGAAACTTTGCGCTACCATTCGTTGAAAAATATTCTTTTTGGCTTTTAAATTCTATTCGTTATGTTTGCATCGTTAAAAAAATCCATGAACTAATTCGCATTGCTATGAAAAAAAATATTTTACTTATCGGTGTTATTTCAATTGTCATACTGAGCGGAGTCGAAGTATCCTTTTCTCAAAAAGGAGATGGCGGAAATGTTTTCAAAAAAGGGACCGATGAATATAAAATGTTCATGGCGAAGCAGGATTTTTTCGGAGGCGATTACCGCTCGGCTCTCAATAAATTTAAGGAAGTGGAAAAGAACCGCCCGAACGATGGCAACATTCATTTCTGGATTGGCAACTGCTATTACATGATGAAAACCTATCAGGATGCGGTGGATGAATTGGAAAAAGCAAAATCACTCGACCCTAATGCTTCTTCCGAATTAAGCTTGGCGCTCGGCAAGGCGTATCACGCGCGCGGCATGATTGACAAAGCGCTCGAAGAACTGAATGCTTACCGCAAAACCGTTGCCGACAGTCCCAAAAAAATTTCCGAGAGCGAAGTGGATGTGGAAATTGCGCAGTGCAACGTTGCAAAAGAAATGATGGCGCATCCGGTAAATGCCAAACTTTCTTTTCTGATAGACCTCAATTCGCAATACGATGACAAAGGTCCCGTGCTTACCGGAGGCGACAAGGTGATGATTTTTACTTCGCGCAGGCCCGAAGGCGATAAATCAAAAACTGACAAGGAAGGCGATTACGGATATTTCGACAACGTGTATGAAAGTTTCTGGAGCGATGAAAAGAAAACCTGGCTGGCGGGTGATTTAATTCGTGGTCCTATTAATTTGGATGGCGGCTATAATTCTGTTACGAGCATTTCTTCCGATGGAAATCAAATGTTCATTTACCGCAACCATGTTACCGAAGCGCACGGAGGAGAAATTTTTGTTTCCAAAAAAGCCACTTCCGGAAAATGGAAAACGCCCGAAATTCTTCTCAAGCCCGTTAATACGAGTTACTACGAAGATGCGGCAGTGCTTTCGCCCGATGGAAACACACTTTATTTTGTGAGCGAGCGACCGGGCGGATTAGGACAAGGAGATATATGGCTCTCAAAAAAAATGCCGGAAGGATGGGCAGAGCCCGTGAATATGGGTGCACCTGTAAATTCTCCCTTCGATGAAAACGGATTATGGCTTGCGCCCGATGGCAAAACACTTTTCTTCTGCTCGAACGGGCCCAACTCCATTGGCTCTTATGATATTTTTAAAACCACCATGGATGAAAAAGGAAAATGGAGCAACCCGGTAAACATCGGTTATCCGATTAACAGCGTAGGCATAGAATCAAAATTCGTGATGACTGCCGATAAAAAAACCGCTTACATTGCCACCGTGCGCGACAGCGGGCTGGGCGAACGCGATATTATTATGGTAGATATTTCCAATTACGATGTGATGAGCGGAGTGAGCAAGCCACTTTTGCAGACGGCTTCGCTTGCCGGAAAAATTACAGGTGCCGACAGCACACACAAAGCATTGCCTGCCGAAATTCGGATTCTTGACAAAGCCACCGGCATGCAAAGCGCCATGACTAAATCGGGAGAAGATGGTTCTTACATCATTGATTTTCCTTGCAGTAAGCCCTGCCTTATAGAAGTTTCCTCAGAAGGATACCAGAAATTCTCGGAAGAAATTTCGCTGCCTGCCGGAAAAACCGAAACAAAAAATATTACGCTTTCGAAAAGCCAATAGAGAAAGAATCGGATTTCTCTGCCGGAAAATGAAATTTCCATTTTGCTATTCAGATATTTTACTTACTTTCGCCCTCCGTTTTAACAAACACATAAACATAAAAATTAAAAATGCCTGCAATCATTCGCCTCTCGCGCCATGGAAAAAAAGGACAAGCGTTCTATCACATTGTGGTAGCCGACAAACGCTTTCCGCGTGATGCCCGCTTCATTGAAAAAATAGGAACCTATAACCCGCGCACCAATCCTGAAACGGTGGTATTGAAATTCGACCGCGCCATTGAATGGCTTCATAAAGGCGCCAAGCCATCGGATACTATGCGCTCCATTTTTTCAAGGCAGGGAGTGTTGTTTAAATCCCATTTGCTCAAAGGCGTGAAAAAAGGAGTTCTTACGCAGGAGCAGGCAGATGCAAAGTTTGCCAAATGGGTTTCTGAAAACGAAGCCAAAGTGAGCGGAAAAAAATCATCCTCTGAATCTTCTAAGCGTGATGCGTATAAAAAGCGCATGGCAACAGAGCAATCTGCCCGTGAAAGTCGTAGTGCAAAGCGCAAAGCGAAAGAGGCAGCCAGCATTTCTGCCGCAGAAACGCCTGTTGCTGCCGAAACTCCTTCATCGGAAACTACTGGAGAGCCAAAGGCATAGTTTCTCTTTACTTCTTTGGAGTTTTTCTCAGGTTTACTTCTTGTAACTATTTTATAGTTATTTTCGTATTAAGTCGAAAAGAGGGATTGGTACGCTTCTTTTCTTCTTTTATCCCAGGAAAAAAATGTATGCCGAAAACTACTTTTGCATTCAAGGAATTTGTTGTCCGTCAGGACAAATGCCCGATGAAAATCAGCACAGATTCTGTTTTGATTGGCGCGTGGGTGGATAGCGGCAAGGCAAAAAAAATTTTAGACATAGGCACCGGCACCGGAGTTATTTCATTGATGCTTGCCCAGCGCTCTTCCGCACAAATTGATGCCATAGATATTGATGCCAATTCCTGCAAGCAGGCAGAAATAAATTTTTCCCAATCGAAATGGAAAGAGCGGCTGCAGGCGCATCATTCTTCCTTGCAGGAATTTTTCCCGAAAGAAAAATATGACATCATCGTGAGCAATCCTCCGTATTTTCCCTGCCCGTTATCGCACGAGAAAAAAGAAGGCGCACAGGCGCGTTTTCGCCATAAATTATCTTTTGTTGAACTGGCTGAAAATGTTTTGCGGCTGCTTGCTTCCAAAGGAAGTTTCTATGTAATTTTTCCCGTGCACGAAGGCGCTTATTTTACCAACGAAGCGGAAAAAAGAAATCTCTTTCTTACCAATTATATGTGGGTGAAAACTACTTCCCGGAAAAAATTTCCCAAACGCATTCTCATGCGTTTTGAATTTTTCAAAAAAGAAATTCAAGATGATAATCTGCTCGTTATTCAAAGTGAAAACAATTTTACGAGTGATTACAAACAATTAACCAAAGAATTCTATTTGCATTTTTGATTTCCTTCTTTTCAGTACGAAAGAAAAAAAATATTTACTCCCGTAAAAACTTGTATATCTTCGCCAAAATTAAGATTAAGGATTAAGGAATTACGATGTAGGATTTTTAAATTCCAAATCCTTAATCTAAAATCCTAAATTTATTTTTATGTCGCTATTCAGAACAAAATCTCACGAACATTTATTGAACGAAGCAGCGGAATCGGATAAAGGACTGAAACGTTCACTCACAGCACCAAGTTTGGTTGCACTTGGAATCGGAGCTATCATTGGTGCCGGGCTTTTTGTTCGCACTGCAGCAGCAGCAGGCGAGCATGCAGGCAATGGAGTTATCATGTCGTTTGTGATTGCCGCAGTGGGCTGCGCGTTCGCAGGACTTTGCTATGCAGAATTTGCTTCTATGATTCCGATTGCGGGAAGCGCGTACACTTACGCTTACACAACCATGGGAGAATTGATTGCATGGATTATCGGCTGGGCGCTCATTCTTGAATATGCATTGGGCGCTGCAACCGTTTCCATTGCATGGAGCGAATACCTCAATAATCTTGTCGGAGGTTCAATTCCTTTTTCGTTATGTCATTCACCGTTTGAAGTTTCAGCAGCAGGCGAGCATGGCTTGGTAAATCTTCCCGCGCTTTTTATTTTGCTTTTGCTTTCTCTCATTCTCATTCGGGGAACGCAGGAATCGGCAATGGTGAATGCGGTGATTGTATTTGTAAAAGTTGCCATCGTTCTTATGTTTATTGGCATCGGCTGGAAATTTTTGAATCCGAGCAATCACACTCCATTTTTAATTCCCGATAATGCTCCTCCGGTTGATATGGGAAACGGAAAAATGTATGATTACTCTCCCACGTTCAATCACGGGTGGATGGGAGTTCTTCGCGGAGCGGCAATTGTATTCTTTGCTTTCATCGGGTTCGATGCGGTTTCCACGGCAGCGCAGGAAGCAAAAAATCCCAAGCGCGATATGCCGATTGGAATTCTTGGTTCATTGGTGGTCTGTACTATATTATATATTCTTTTCTCCTGGGTATTAACAGGAGTTGCGCCTTACACCGATTTTGTAAAAGCCGGAAAAGAAGCATCGGTCGCTTACGCCATTCAGCATTACATGGCAGGATATAACTGGCTGGCAACTTTTGTTACGGTTGCCATCCTCGCAGGATTTTCTTCTGTAATACTTGTAATGCTGCTCGGTCAGTCGCGTGTGTTTTATTCCATGTCGCGCGATGGATTGCTTCCAAAAACTTTTTCTGACATTCATCCGAAGTTCCGCACTCCTTGGAAATCAAATTTAATTTTGTTTGTCTTCGTAGGAATTTTCGGAGGATTTATTCCCGGAAGTGTTGCCGGTGATTTAACTTCCATCGGAACTTTATTTGCGTTTGTGCTCGTATGTATTGGCATTTGGATTATGCGCGTGAAAAATCCAACTATTCCCCGCCCGTTCAAAGCTCCTGTTGTTCCCATTACTGCAACGCTTGGCGTTATTGTATGTGGAGCAATGATTGTTTCACTCGATAAAATAACCCAACTCAGCGCTTTTGGCTGGATGATTGTCGGGCTCATAATTTATTTTGGTTACAGCCGCACGCGAAGCAAACTGCACCCCCAGCCCTAAAGGGAAAAATCCCAAATGACAAATTCCAAAACACAAATAAATTCCAAACACAAAATTTCAAATTCAAATAATTTGGAATTTTTGATTTAGATAATTGGTATTTGTTTGTTATCTGGTATTTGTGTTTTGGTGCTTAATGATTAAATGGAGAATCAAAATCCCGATACAGAATTAAAACGTTCACTCGGTCTCATTGATGCAACAATGATTGTTGCCGGCTCCATGATTGGCTCGGGAATTTTCATAGTGAGTTCGGATATGGCGCGCGCGGTTGGCTCTGCTGGATATTTAATTTTACTTTGGATAATTACAGGAGTGATTACCGTGTTCGCAGCGCTGAGTTACGGAGAACTGGCGGGCATGATGCCCAAAGCAGGCGGACAATTTGTTTACATTGAACGCGCGTTCGGAAAACTTACTTCGTTTCTTTATGGCTGGACGGTCTTCACAGTAATTTCAACGGGAGTAATTGCGGCAGTGGCGGTTGCGTTTGCAAAATACTCAGCAATCTTCTTTCCCATTCTGAACTCAACTATTTTTTCAATCGGAGAAAAATTTTCTATCACGCCTGGTCAGTTATGCGCCATCGCAATGATTGTTCTTCTTACTTATATCAACACGCGCGGGGTGAACAGCGGAAAAATGATTCAGGGAATTTTCACTTCGACAAAACTTCTTGCGCTCTTTGCGCTGATTGTTCTCGGAATTTTTTTCGGAATGAAATCAAACACGCTTGCAGAAAATTTTTCTCATCCGTGGGATGCATCCACAACAACTTTCAAGGATGGAATTCTGAATGTTGTTCCGCTTGCGGGGTTTGCTTTGCTTGGCGCGATGGGTTCCACAATAATTAATTCTCTTTTCTCTGCCGATGCGTGGAACAACGTTACGTTCATTGCCGGAGAAATTAAAGACCCGAAAAAAAATATTCCGCGTAGTTTGTTTCTCGGAACTTTTTTAGTCACCACAATTTATGTTCTTGCAAACGTTGCATATCTCTCTTTGCTTCCGCTGAAAGGAAATCCTAATGCAGCCGATGTTGCAGGATTGGGAATGCAGTTCGCAACGAATGACAGAGTAGGAGCGAGCGCTGCCTATATGATTTTCGGAGATGCTTCGCTGTTCATCATGGCGGGATTGATAATGGTTTCCACTTTTGGCTGCAACAACGGACTCATCCTCGCGGGCGCGCGCGTGTATTATGCCATGGCGAAGGATAAATTATTTTTTCAGAAAGCAGCTGCGGTAAATTCAAAATCAGTTCCCGGAAATGCGTTATGGTTTCAATGCGCATGGGCGTGTGCATTATGTTTGACGGGCACGTATAAAGATTTGGTGAACTACTCCACCTTCGCCTCCATGATTTTTTACATTGTAACTATCACCGGAATTTTTGTGCTGAGAAAAAAAGAGCCGGACACCGAGCGTCCGTACAAAGCATTCGGCTATCCGCTTGTTCCCGCGCTGTATATTCTTGCCGCACTTGCCGTTTGTATTATCCTTATTATATATGACGGAAGAAATACCGGTTTCGGATTGGTATGCGTTGCAGCAGGAATTCCGGTTTATTATCTCACCGTTGGCAGAAAAAAATAAATGAAGCAATTCTTTAGAGATTATTTTACTTTCAACCGCAGAGAGCGCAACGGAGTTTTCATTTTGCTTTCAATTATTATTCTGCTTTTGCTTTATCTTTCTTTCTCTGATTTCTTTTTTCCGCAGGAGAAAACTGATTTTTCAAAGTTTGAAAAAGAAATTGCAGAGTTTGAAACCGCACAAAAGAAAGCCGCTGATTCCATTACTGATTCAAGGAAAAATTATTTTTCAGGAAATAGTTTGGTTTCTGACTCGGAAGAAACGGAAAAAGTTTTTACCAAAGAAAAGAAGTATCAAAAGTTTGAAAAGAAAAATAATTATGAGAAAACCGAAAAAATAGTTGAGAATAAATTCCCGAAGAAAAATGCAACTGTAATTGTTGAATTAAATTCTGCCGATACCACTTCGTTAAAGCAATTGAAGGGAATCGGTTCGGGTTTTGCAAAACGCATCGTGAAGTTTCGTGACTTACTTGGCGGCTTTGTGAAAAAAGAACAACTGCTGGAAGTATATGGTTTCGATAAAGAAAAATTCGATTTGGTTTCTCCGCAACTGGAAATTGATTTATCGAAAGTCAAAAAAATAAATATTAATTCTGCTTCGGTGGATGATTTGAAAAAACATCCTTATATGGATAAGAAAGCCGCAATAAAAATTTTCTGGCATCGCATTAACAAAGGTGATTATTCAGATGTGTCGGATATTATGAAAGATAATTTGGTGGATGGAGAAACCTTCAGTAAACTTGCGCCCTATTTGACTGTGAAATGACGCAGGAAGAAAAAATAAAAAGCAGTATCAGAGATGTTCCCGATTTTCCAAAGAAAGGAATTGTTTTCAAAGACATAACCCCTATCCTGAAAGATTCAAAACTCTGTACGGAAATTGCAAACGGATTTATAAAACAATTAAAAGGAAAAAAGATTGATGCAATCGTAAGCACCGAAAGCCGCGGATTCTTTTTCGGATTTCTTCTCGCAAATAAAATGGGAATACCTCTCATTCCGCTACGCAAACCGGGAAAACTTCCTTACAAAACCATTTCACACGAATACGAACTCGAATACGGAAAAGCAAAAGTTGAAATGCACGTGGATGCACTGAAAAAAAACTGGCGCGTGCTCATTCACGATGATTTGCTCGCCACCGGAGGAACTGCTGAAGCATCGGCAGTTTTAGTGCAGCGTCAGAATGCAAAAGTCGCGGGCTTTGCTTTTGTGGTGGAACTTGGTTTTCTTGGCGGAAGAAAAAAACTGGAAAGATATTCTGATAACATTATAAGTTTAGTAAGATACGGATAACGAATGGCTGCGAAATTTCGAATTAATACAAAACAATAATTCGTAATTTCGTTATGTTTCGTTATCCGCATTAAAAATAAATTTTCAAGTATGAGTACAACGGTTCACGAAGAAACAACAATGGAATTTTCTCTCAGCGAAAACCAGCAGATGATTGCGGAAATGATTCGCAAGTTTGGAGATGAAAATATTCGTCCTCACATGATGGAGTGGGATGAGACGCAAAAATTTCCTGTGGAATGTTTTAAAAAATTGGGCGAACTTGGATTAATGGGCGTTCTCGTGCCTGCTGAATACGGAGGAGCGGGATTTGGTTATATGGAATACGTAACAGTGATTTCCGAGATTGCAAAAATCTGCGGCTCGATTGGATTATCCGTTGCCGCGCACAATTCACTTTGCACCGGACATATTCTCCAATTTGGAAATGAAGAACAGAAGAAAAAATATTTACCCAAGCTTGCATCCGCAGAATGGATTGGCGCATGGGGATTGACTGAAGTAAACACGGGCTCTGACGCGGCAAACATGCTCACCACCGCAGTGAAGGATGGAGATTATTATGTGCTTAACGGTTCAAAAAATTTTATCACGCATGGTGTAAGCGGAAACGTTGCGGTTGTAATCGTGCGTACGGGAGAAAAAAGCGATTCGCACGGCATGACTTCTTTCATCATTGAAAAAGGCACTCCGGGTTTTCGCGGAGGAAGAAAAGAAAATAAATTGGGAATGCGCGCGAGCGAAACCACCGAATTGATTTTTGAAAACTGCCGCGTGCATAAATCGCAGATGATGGGAAAAGAAGGCGATGGTTTTGTTCAGTCGCTGAAAGTTTTGGATGGCGGAAGAATTTCCATTGCTGCGCTTGGTCTTGGAATTGCGAAAGGCGCATACGAAGCGTCAAAAAAATATTCCAAAGAGCGCCAGCAGTTTGGAAAACCCATAGCGGAATTTCAGGCAATTGCTTTTAAGATTGCCGACATGGCAACAATGATTGAGGCTGCAGAACTTCTCACCTTCCAGGCGGCATATAAAAAACAGAAAGGAGAAAAGGTTACAAAACTTTCTGCCATGGCGAAATATTATACTTCGGAAGTTGCCTGCAAAGTTGCCAACGAAGCCGTTCAGATTTTCGGAGGATATGGTTATACAAAAGATTTTCCTGTTGAAAAATATTACCGCGATGCAAAACTTTGTACGATAGGGGAAGGAACTTCTGAAATTCAGAAATTAGTTATTGCAAGAGAAATTCTGAAATAAAATGTTGTAACCGAAAATTATTTGGCAATCGTAATCGTGCCGATGTAGTCGTATTTTTTATCTTTCAGGTCTTTGAGGTGCACTTTCCAAACGTAAACATCTTCCTGCACCGTGTCGCCATTGCGTTTTATTTTTCCGTCCCAGGTGCATTTAGAATCGCTCTGCGGGTTGCCGAAAGTATGGCAACTCCACACGAGGTTTCCCCAGCGGTCAAAAATTTCCATTTCAAATTCTTTGATGTAAGTTCCGAATGCGGTAAAGAAATCATTTATCCCGTCTGTTCTTCCCGGAGTAAATGCATTCGGAATATAAAAGGTGAAAGGCGCTTCCACGCGCAGGCATTTCACGAGCGTATCCTTGCAAACTCCCGATGGATCGGCAATGGCAAGAGTGATGCAATAAATTCCCGTATCGGAATAGGTGTGTGTAGGATTTTGCAGCGAAGAAATATTGTTGGAAGAAAGCGAATCGCCAAAATTCCAGTTCCACATGCCCGTGTTTCCCAACGAAGCATCGGAGAAAATCACAAGCGGGTCAAGCAGGTTCACCACATCAAATGGAGTGTAAGTGAAATTGGCAACGGGCGGTTTTCCTCCTCCAATGGTTATGTTCTGCATTTGCGTGCATCCGTTTCCATCGGTAACAATTATCGTATAAGTGGAACCACCCTGCAGCCCTGTGGCAGTGGGAGTGGATTGAATGGGATTGGTAAGCCATAAATAGGTATGCGGATTCGCTCCTCCGGTAATATTTGCAGTTGCTGTTCCGTTCGTTACTCCGCAGTCGGCAGGGGTAGAAGAAGTGGTGAGCGTGGAGGTGGCGGGAGATGTAATGGTTACGCTCGCAGTTTTTGTACATCCGTTCGCATCGGTAACAGTGACTATATAATTTCCGGCAGCAAGATTATTTGCTGTGGCGCCTGATTGCGAAGGCGAAGTGCTCCACGAATAAGTGAGCGTTCCGTTTCCTCCGCTTCCGCTGGCAGTAGCCGAGCCGTTCGGATTGGAAGGAGGAGGGCAACTCACATTGGTGGAAGAAACAATGGAAGCAGTAAGCGCTGGCGGCTGAGTAATGGTAAAGGTTTGCGTAAAGGTGCAGCCGGTGGCATCGGTAATGGTGCAGGTATAATTTCCTGCGGGAACATTGTTAATGCTTGTGCTGGTTTGAACAGGATTGGTGCTCCATGCATACGTGTATGGCGCACTTCCGCCAGTTGGATTTGTGATGGAAGCGCTGCCGTTGTTAGCCCCGAAACATTTTACATTTACCTGCGTGGGAGTTACTGTAAACCCTCCGCCAGTTGAAATGGTTACACTTTGTGTTCCGCTTAAGCATCCGTTGGCATCAACAACATTAACAGTATAACTTCCCGGAGCGAGCCCTGTGGCGGTCTGTGTATTTTGCGGGGGAGTGGTATTCCATACGTAAGTGTAAGGCGACTGACCGCCCTGAACGCTGGTTACGGTTGCAGCACCGGTATTTGCAGAGCAAACAGAATTAGTATAAGTTGCCGCCACCGTAAGAGAAGTTGCGCATATGAGAGATTGCATGGCAAAAAAAACTCCGGTATCGTAAATATGGTCGAGCGCATCGGCAATGGCTAATTTAAAATGGTAATTGGTGCAGGGAACAACGCTAAGTGTAACCGTAACCGGCTTGGTGAACGCATCGTATTCCACAGTAGTTCCGGTGCAATTGTCTATATAAAAAGAGCAATTTGCACAAGGACCGGAAGGAGGACCAGGGCAAGAATAATTTCCATTGTTCACATTGTTGATAGAAACAGGAGTGCCCGGTGGCGCAGGAGGAGGAAGCAAAGCCATATTGTATCCGGTGTAGTTTGGTCCTGAAGGATTAGTGCCGGTAACAAAAATTCCAAACCCATCATTGAACGAACCGACAAACTCCGGATATTCTTCAGAGCCGAAAGAAAAAGTAAATGCAAGCGTGTTGCAGGTTGGCTTGGCATCAAACTCTAAAATGCAAACATCGTTTGTAAGGTTCGGGTCAATCGCCATTAAATCGGGGTCATTAAAAGTAAAATTATTATCTGCACCGGAACTTGGAGATATATTCGGACCCACTGCCCATTGAACATCTCCTGAAGTAAGCAGCACGCCTCCGGCAATTCCTATATTGCTCGATGTGCCTACAAATGTTCCGCTCGGATTGTTGGTGGGAGAACTTAAACTCGGGCAGTTCATCGTAGCCCCGGAAATAGTAACACCGTTGCCCGCCAATGTTTGCGCAAGTTGAGCGGGGTTGTTATTCGGTGTAACCTGTAATTGAGAAAATGAATCAGATGAAACCGCAAGCAGCGCTGAAAAGAAAATCAGTGAAAAAAAAATTCTCATAACATTCTTTTTTTATCTCACCATGCTCACATTCCCGATATATTTATGCTGTTTCTTGTTGGCATCGGTGAGTTCCACTTTCCATACATACACATCTTCCTGCACCAATTCTCCGTTGCGCTTTACTTTTCCATCCCACGAGCATTTCTTATCGCTTTGCGGGTCGCCAAAGGTGTGGCAACTCCAGATTAAATTTCCCCAGCGGTCAAAAATCCACATGTTGAAATCAATGATGTAGGAACCCAGCCCGGTGAAATATTCATTGAAGCCGTCTTCATTCGGAGTAAAAGCATTGGGAGCGTAAAAGGTGAAGGGCGCTTCCACGTAAATGCAGTGCGTGATGGTATCCATGCATACGCCTCCCGAATCGGCAACGTAAAGCGTGATGCAATACACGCCCGTATCGGTATACACATGGAAAGGATTTTCCACGCTGCTCGTGGAAGGATTATTCGGGTCGCCAAACGTCCAGTACCAGGTAGCCGTATTGTTGGAGGAGCCATTGAAACAATATACGGTTCCGTCAAGCAGGTTTACGGTATCGGGAGTGTCATAGAAATTTGCAACGGGCGGACCTTTCTGCGGAACAACCACCGTCATTGATTGATTGCATCCGTTGCCATCCGTTACCAATACATTGTAGGTTCCACCGGAAATATTATTGAGTGTTTGAGTCATTTGCACAGGAGAAGTAAGCCACGTGTAAGTATAAGGCGAAGTTCCGCCCGAAGCGAAGGCGCTGGCAGAGCCGTTTGCCATTCCGCAGGAAGCAATGGCGGTGGAATTGGATAAAGTGAGTTGGGTGGGCTGCGTAATGTTTACGGTGGAAACTTTCGTGCAGCCGTTGGCATCGGTAATCATTACTGAGTAAGTTCCCACAGGCAGCCCCGTTGCCGCTTGCGTGGTTTGATTAGGCGAAGTAGCCCATAAATACGTATAAGGAAGTGTTCCTCCGCCTCCGTTCACCATGGCATTTCCATCGCTGTTGCCGAAGCACTTCACGTTGTTAAGCACGTTAGTAGCAGCAGTTAATGTGGGCGCCTGCGTGGTAACAGAAACTGTCTGCGTTTTGGTGCAGCCATTGGCATCGGTTACGGTTGCTACATAGTTGCCAATGCCAAGCCCTGTTGCTGTCTGGGCATTCTGCACGGGAGATGTGTTCCATGAATAAGTATAGGGAGAAGTTCCGCCCGAGCCGGTGGCTGTAGCAGTTCCTATGTTTGCCGTGCATTGCGTGGGGGTGGAAGTGGTGGTTGCCGCCAAAGCCGGTGGCTGCGTTACCGCAACGGTGTAAGTGGCTTTGCAGCCCGAAGCATCGCTCACCTGAACGGAATAAGTTCCTGCCGAAAGCCCGGTGGCAGTGGTAGATGTTTGTATTGGAGTTGTTGCCCATGCATATGTGTAGGGAGCGTTTCCTCCAGTAGCAGTTAATGTGGCGGAGCCGTTGCTGCCTCCGCTGCATTTGGTGGCGGTGGTTGTAAATGTTACATTGGGACCGGGAGAAGTTGTAATTGTAAAAGTTGCCGAAACCGGACCACATCCGCCTGTACCAGTAACAGAAACAGAATAATTTCCTGCTGTAAGGTTACTGATGGAAGTTGTCGTGGCTCCTGTACTCCATAAATACGTATAAGGTTGTGTTCCTCCCGATACATTTGCAATAGCAGAACCATTTGGAGCGTTGCAGGTGGAATTGGTGGGAGCAACAGTTAGGGAAAGAACATTACAACTGGATAGCTGATAATATACTCCCATATTTCCCCAGAGCCAGCAGTCGCTTCCTCCTCCATCTTGGGCGAATAGGGAAGTAGTTTGTCCACAAGTTAATGTTACAGGCGCTTCATCGTAGCAATAAAAATCATTGGGGAAAGCAATGACGTTACCATTCAAGGTGGTATTATGCGTGGCGGCAACATTGTCCTGGTGGTCGGAAGAAGTTGCCCATGCGCGCGCAAGCGTAGGCGTTCCCGAAACAGTCAAGCCGGTCATGGTGTATGGTTTATACATGCCTGTTTGCCCGTCAGTCATTGCGCCATCCCAGATATCAAGAGAGCCCATGTAAGTAGCACCGGGATCAGTATAAATAATCATAAGTGTCATTCCGTCTATCTCCCAGTTGGGATTGGAGAAGCCGGAAACATTGAAGTTGTAAGTTCCGTTTCCGCTAACAGATGTAGTTACATCCCAGCGGTAAACGGCAGTGCCGGTTTCTCCCCAGCATTTGGGACCGTCTGTTCCAATGGGACCGCCCGATGCGTAACTGGTGGTGGCGGCAGCGGGATTTGTAATGGTAACTGTTCCATTTGGAGCAGTGGCTGATTGATAGCCCGTCAGCGCCCAGACAAATGCCTTATCCAAAACATAACCAGCAGGTAAACCAGCAATCGTCCATTTGGCAGGAAACCCGGAGCCATAGTAGCCGGAAGTAGTGTAGGTATTATATCTTGTTTCAGTCAACGTGGTGTCATACACATAATTTAATCCGCAGGCGGATTTATTGTAAATGGGTCCGCCCATAACACCGTTTCCGTTCATGGGAGAAATGGTAACATTGTGTTTTCCGCAGGCGCCCGGCAGCCCTTGTGAAAATGTTTCGGGAAGCGATATTCCCATAGTGGCAGCGATGAAAAATAGTGAATGTAAAAAATACTTCATGGTATTTGGCTTTACGAAGTTAATTTATGTGAGTGTGTTGAACAGAACATCTTTTTTGTTTAATGACAGGTCTGAGTTTTTCTATACAAGTTATCCTGGAATTCTAATTTTTATGCCGCTCAATGCCGGAATGCTGAAGTGCGGTGCAAAAATATAAAATAAAAACCACACATTGAGAGGATTTCCAAGGGTATTTATGCACACTTTTTAAGAATCTTTGATTGCTGTTTTATACAAGACGCAATAGCGGAAAAAAGGTTGCCTTTGTGGAGAACTAATATTTTATACCAAAACAACTCAGGTTTCAGGAATGTTCAGGAAGAATGGAATGATGGAAGATTGTCCCGAAGGGACTTCTTCGGAGGAAGATTGGCTGTTTCCCAACATTCCATTATTCCAACCTTCCAAATAATTTTCGGAAACCTGACTCTGCCTTCGGTATAGATTATGGTTTATGCTATGGTGGTTTTTTGCAGTTTTCACACTTATTTTCATACTTTCTTCATGGAAATGCTCAGTAGGAGCACTCCTCCGGAGCGCAGGAGCACTCCTCCGCTCGTGAGGAACACTCCTCCGCTCGTGAGGAACACTCCTCCGCTCGTGAGGAACACTCCTCCGCTCGTGAGGACACGCCAAATCGTTTGAGAATTCTTCTCAAACGGAGTAAGAGGTATTTCAGGAGTTAATTTTCAAGCATTAATTGCCGGATGTATTTCACCGGAGCGCTGCCATAACTGAGAAACTTCTCATTGAACTCTTTCAGGTTGAATTTCTCTCCAAGTTTTTTCTTCATCTCTTCCCTTAGTTCATAAATTTCGGTGAAGCCGGTGAAGTAAGAATCCAACTGAACTTGCGTGAGGGAAACCCGCTTCCATTTATTTTCGGCTTCCTGTTTTTGCTGGAAAGCATCTTCCACCAGAAATTTGATTGCATCTTCTTTGCTCATTCCGCGAACATGCACGCTGTAATCCAAAATGGTGTTGCATACAGAGCGCAAATGCCATTTATAATACATCAGCCACATTTCAAGTGAATCGGGTCCTGCGCCAAAACCGTTTTCAAGCATGAGGCGTTCTGAATAAACCGCCCATCCTTCAATCATTGCTCCGTTGCCGAATAAACTTTTCACCCTACTGGGCGATTGATTGCTGTAAATCAATTGCGCGTAATGCCCCGGAATGGCTTCGTGAATGGAAAGTATTTGCAGGATGTAATGATTGTATTCACGCAGATAACTTTCGGCTTCTTCTTTTGAATAATGAGCCAGCGAACCAACGTTGTAATAAGAATTTCCCTCTTTGTCATACGGACCGGGTGAAGACATGGAAGCGCCCGCAACTCCTGCCATGTAAGCAGGTTCTTTACGAACCACCAATGGTTTTGCAGGATCCATGTATAATAGATTTTTGTCGCTCACGAATTTTGTAAGCATGGGAATTTGTTTTTCTATTTCGGTTTGAAAATCTCCGGGCTTCACATGCTTTTTAGAAATTTCGTCTATGAGCATTTTAACTTCCGATTTTGTGAAACCACTCAGTCGGATATTGGGAAAATAGTTGTGAAAAATCTTTTTAGTAATGCCCAGCATTTCTTTTTGAATCTCGTCCTTGCGCTGAACGGCTTTATTGTAAATTTCTTCGGCAGTAAAATGCGATTGGATATCGTACATAAATTTCTTCTCGTATAAATCTTTTCCTATTCTGAAAGAACGCGCTTCAAATCCCCCTGCTTCGCTTTCCCCCTTTGAAAAGGGGGACTTAGGGGGATTCAACTTCGAGCGCAAATCTTTCAGCCAGGAAACATAATCGTCAATGACTTTCACAAAATATTTAATCTGCATTTCGATTATCTGAATTTCGTGTTCATCCATTTTGCATTTCGCCAGCGAATCCATCATCATTCCCGTAAAAACTTCTTCTCCTCCTTTGTTTTGCTGAATCGCCAAATCGGTATGTTCAATGGTTGGATTCTTAATCATCTTTTTCGCATTTTCATAATATGCTTTAATAGGTTTCATGCGCTGAGAAAGCGCGCGGAGTTTTTCTTCGTTCGGTTCATTTTTATTCTGAAGAATATCTGCAAAGGTTGAACTCACATTATACGAAGCAGGATTCCATTCATATTCACGGAATTCATTTACATTAAAAATAATTCCGTTCAGCATGTTATCGAGAATGTGAAAATCTGTTTTGTTGGAAGAAGAAAGTTTTGTGATGTCCATTTTTTTCAGCGCTTCCAGCTTTTCATTTGCAAAAGCAATTTCTTTTTGATGAAACGCCTCATCGGTCACAACGAGAACACTGTCATATTTATGATATCCTTGTGATGAAGCCCATCCGGGGTAAAGTTTCCATAAATCCTCTATGAAGTTGGCACTGAATTTTGAAAAAGAAGAATCTGCATCTGGCGGGTTGATGAGTTGCCGGGTTGCAGAGGGGTTATTTTCACAGGAGAAAAATAGCAAGCCCGTGATGAAGAACAGAAAAATTATTTTTTTCATAGGGAAGTTTCAGCAAAGATAGAAGAATTGATGCCTTCTGAGGTTGCCGAAAAAAGTTTTTAACCTGGATTAATAAAATTTAAGTTGTATATATTTGATTATAGTTTATCTTAGCAAAAAATAATCAACATGAAAAAACTTTTACTCTTTATCCTCTCGGGCACTTTTTCATCTTATCTTTTTTCTCAGGCGGCATCACTCACGGTAACCGCCACGCATACCGATGCATCAGTTTGCACTGCGCCCTGCAACGGCTCGGCATCAGTAACGGTTACAGGCGGAAGTCCGCCTTACACCTACCAATGGGTGCCAAGTGGTGGCACCGGTCCGGTGGCTACGGGGCTTTGCCCGGGAACTTATTCCGTTGGAGTTAGCGATGGGTCTTTTAATTACGGAGGAACAACTGCAACCATTATTTGCGTGCAGGGAGTGCCTGAATATCTGATGAATGAATTTATCAGCATTTATCCGAATCCGGCAACAGAAAATCTTTCCGTCAATCTTTCTTATCCTAACGGAGGAACGGTGAAAGAAATTTCAGTGTATAATTCGGAAGGGAAAAAAGCGCTGAGCGAAAATTTTTCTTCCGCGAAGAAATTTCCGAACACGCTTTCAGTGGCAAAACTTCCTGCGGGAATTTATTTTCTTGAACTGAAGGATGAAAAAAATCTTTACCGGACGAAGTTTTTGAAGGAATAATAAAATGAAAAAGGTTTTCACTTTAATTTCTTTTTTCTTCATTGCTCATTTTTCTTTTTTTGCTCAAACTTCAAAGCAGGGGCAGGATTTTTTCAAAGAGGAAACCGGTTTTTTCTTTTTCATTGGCGTTGACAATTATTCTTCCGTTCATTTGGTGTGGGATGAAATTCAAAATCCCGCGCTGAAGGAATTTATTCTTGAGCGAAGCGAAGACGGCAAACAATTTTCCGAAATCGCATCCCGTCAAATGTCTTCTGAAAAATTACCGGACCTTATGGGTTTATCGAAAACTCAGTTGCAAAAAATTATTGATGCACCGTACAATCAATTACTATACACTACCGAAACCGGCCCGGGAAGATTTATTTATAATCAAATTATTCCTGAGTTTATGGCCGGTAACAAAAAGTATCAATGGTACTACCGCCTGAAATTTATTTGGAAGGATGAAAAAATAACTTTCAGCGCTGTTCGCTCATTTGATTTCTATTTCGATTTCAGAAAACAAAACGGAACCAAAATCAATTCACAGAAAGAGAAAGAAAAACAAAATGCAAACGAGATAAAACTTTCAGAAAGAGAAACTATTTTTTCTCAGCAAGCCGATGCGCTTAAAACAGTTGCTCCTCCTGTGGTTTTTGGTCCTTGTCCTTCTATTCAGATTGCGCCTTCTGATTCCTGCCCGACAGGCAATAGTCAAAATTTTTCAGGCACTTGTTGTACGTGGACACAAGGAGAGTTTTTTGTTGAATCACCTGTGAACTGTGCCGGAAAATGCTGCTGCAATATTGATTGTAGCCCTGGCGGATATGATTCCTGTTGTGTTCACACTTGCTCCCAGCATAATATTTGCGGATGCACGCCATGGGTTTGCTGCTCCGGTGCAAATCAATGGGTGGTTACACAATCCACTTCCACTTCAACAATGAATATTACGATAAATACATACGGCAACTCCTGTCTTCCGAATGATTCGGCAACAGTAAATGTTTCAGGAGGCACACCGCCTTATTCTTTTTCATGGAGCAACGGGCAAACTACCCAAACCGCTACGGGATTAACTGCTGGCACTTATTCTGTAACAGTGAATGATAGTTCATGTGTTGATACAAAAACTTTCACAATTACTCCGCCTGTTCAAATTAATTTATCAGGTTCCGGAACAAATCCTGTTTGTAATGGCGGAAATAACGGAAGCGCGAGCATTTCTGCATCGGGCGGAACCTTGCCCTATTCGTACAACTGGAGCAATGGAGGAACAACTCAAACTATTACCGGCCTTTCAGCAGGAAATTATAGTGTTGTAGTTGCTGATTCAAACGGATGTTCTGCAACAAATACAATTACAATTTCAAATCCTTTTGCAATTGTTGTTGCTCTTTCTGCTTTTACGAATTGTTCCTGCTATAATTCATCAGATGGAAGCGCTTCTGTAAATGCATACAATGGAACTTCTCCTTATACGTTTGTTTGGAGCAATGGACAAACAGGTCAGAATGCTACCGGCCTTCAGGCAGGAAATTATATCGTTACAGTTACCGATAGTAATGATTGCACGGGAACACACACAATCACTATCTATAGCCCTTCACCTCTTACTGCATCTGTTTCGGTGAATAATCCAGGTTGCTATAACGGTAATAACGGAACCGCTACTGTTAATGCAAATGGAGGAATTGCTCCGTATTCCTATTCGTGGAGCAATGGGCAAACTTCTCAAACTATTACAGGACTTTCTGCCGGCAATTATACAGTTACTGTTATGGATAATAATGGATGCACAAATATTGTTTCTGTATCTGTTGCAAATCCTCCCGCGCTTTTGCTTTCTGTAATTTCCACTCCTGATTCCGGAAATTGCAACGGCACTGTTTCCGCAACACCTTCAGGAGGCAATCCTCCTTATACTTATTTATGGAATAATGGGTGCACCACTTCTTCCTGCTCCGGCTTATGTGCAGGCGCGTATGCTGTTAATGTTTGGGATTCGAACGGATGTTCCTGGAGTATTTCTATTTCTGTCGGTAGTTTCACCGGAATTGTTTCACCGAATGAAAACTCTGAGTATGAAATTTATCCCTCTCCTGCCACTTCAGAAATTTTTATTGAGTTTTCCCGCCCTCAAGATGTTAAAGAAATAAACATTATTGATGTTCTTGCAAGAACTCTTCTTCATCAGGCATATGATACTTCTTTAAATAAAATTCGAATAGATGTTAGTGCTCTTGCTTCTGGGTATTATTTACTTCTTATAAATTCTGCTGAAAGAAAACACCGGCAAGGCATTATTATCAAGTAATATTTCTTATATCAAAATTTTTCCCGTCATCTCCTTCGGAATTTCAATTCCCATAATTTTTAAAATGGTGGGAGCAAGGTCGGCAAGTTTTCCGTTGGAAATCTTTTTGTAATCACTATCAATTAAAATACAGGGAACCGGATTAGTGGTGTGCGCTGTGTTTGGCGAACCATCGGGATTAATCATGTATTCCGCATTTCCATGGTCGGCAATAATGATGAACGAATAATTATTTTTTAATCCGGCTTCAACCACTCTGCGATTGCATTCGTCAACGGTTTCAATTGCTTTTTGTACTGCTGAATAAACTCCGGTGTGCCCAACCATATCGGGATTGGCAAAGTTCAGGCAGACAAAGTCAGGAGTTGGGAGTTTAGAGTTCGGAGAAATTTCTTTTACCAAGGCATCGGTAACTTCTACTGCACTCATTTCGGGTTTTAAATCATACGTGGCAACTTTCGGAGAAGGAATCATGATTCGTTTCTCACCTTCAAATTCTTTTTCTCTTCCGCCCGAAAAGAAAAATGTAACGTGAGGATATTTCTCTGTCTCTGCAATTCGTAATTGCGTTTTGCCTGCTTTGCTCAGCACTTCTCCGAGTGTCATGCTCAGATTATCTTTTTCAAAAATCACATTCACATTTTTAAATGTATCATCATAGCGCGCCATGGTTACATAATGCAAAGGAATTGTTTTCATTCCGAAATCAGGAAAATCTTTTTGCGTGAGCACGGTTGTAATTTCTCTGCATCGGTCTGTACGGAAGTTGAAACAAATCACGCAATCATCTTCTTTAATTTTTCCTTCATCGGAAACAATACAGGGCTTGATAAATTCATCCGTCACATTTTCTGCATAGGAACTTTTAACGGCTTCTTCCGCATTGGAAAATTTTTTTCCGGTTCCGTTCACGAGCATATCGTATGCAAGTTTGATTCGCTCCCAGCGTTTGTCGCGGTCCATTGCGTAATATCTTCCTATGACAGTTGCAATTTTTCCGGTAGAGTTCTTCAAATGATTTTCTAAATTCTGAATATGTTTCAATCCGCTTTTCGGGTCGCAATCTCTTCCGTCCATGAATGCGTGAATGAAAACTTTTTCAAGTTTATGTTCTTTCGCTAAGTCGCAGAGTTTGTATAAATGTTTTTCATGCGAATGAATTCCTCCGGGAGAAACTAAACCCATAAGATGAAGCGCTTTGTTATTTTTTTTTGCGTATTCGAGCGCCTGAATCAGCACCGGATTTTTGTCAATAGTTTTTTCACGGACTGCTTTATTTATTTTCGCTAGGTCCTGATAAACAATTCTTCCTGCGCCAATGTTCAGATGCCCGACTTCTGAATTTCCCATTTGTCCTTCGGGAAGTCCAACATTTTCTCCGTTGGTGAGAAGCTGCGAGTGCGGATATGTTTTCAGAAGATGATTGTAAAAAGGAGTTTTCGAATTTGCAATCGCATCTGCTTTGGAACCATCACCGATTCCCCAGCCGTCAAGAATTATTAAGACAAGTTTTTTATTCATAACACTACTTCAAATATAGTTCCTCTCGGAGAACCGTGCCTGTCGGCAGGCAGGTTATCCTTCACTAAAATTTTTCCTCCGTGTTTCTCCACAAGATATTTCACAATGTATAATCCAAGACCTGTTCCTTTTGTCCTGCGTGTTTCTTCGCTACCCACTCTGTAAAATTTTTTAAAAATATTTTCTTTTTCTTCTGCTGAAATTCCTGTGCCTTCATCCGCCACGGATAAAATTACTCCGTTGCCTTGCTCTTTCAATATGACTTTTATCATTGAATTCTCCGGAGAATATTTTACAGCATTTTCAAAAAGATTCAGAATGATGGAAGGAAAAATGGTTTTATCAATGCTGAAAGAAACATTCGGCTGAATATCTAGCACAATTTTTTGCTTCGGCTGAAAAGTTTGAATAGTTTGCTTCATTCCTTCTTCAACATACTCCGAGAGGTTTACATTTTCTTTGTGCAGTTCAAAAGCCATTCCTTCAATCCGAGAAGCGAGCAAAATATTTTCCACCAGCATGTTTAATCTATCGGTATCGCCAATGGCATTGGAAATAATTTCTTTTTGTTTTTCTTTTTGCAAATCTCTTTTCAAAATAGTTTCGAGCGCGAGTTTAGTGGATGCAATCGGAGATTTCAATTCGTGCGTAACAGAAAGCAAAAAATTTTTCTGCTGTTCGGCAAGCGCGGCTTCTTGTTTAAATGTGTTTCTCACTCTTAAAAATGCAATTACAAGCAAAAGCAAAAAAACCATTCCTTCTCCTGCAATCATTAATTTCCGCGCGAAAAGTTTTTTCTCCAGTTCGTTTCCTTTTTCAATCACCAACTGCGGGTCTTCGTGATGAAGCAGATTGATTTCACTTTTCAACTGGTAAATTTCTTTGTTCTGCTGAATGAGCAAATAACTCCACCATGCGAACTGAATCAGCACATACACAACAAGAATATAAAAAAGAAAAAGAGGACGAGAATTTTTCGATTGCATTTTGCAATATTACGATTTCTCTTCCCAAATCATGCAGAGGTTCACAATGGTTTCAACTGCTTTCTGCATGTCCTGAACAGAAACCCATTCCTGTTTAGAATGAAACGCATGTTCGCCTGCGAAAATATTTGGACATGGCAACCCCATGTAAGAAAGGCGCGAACCATCTGTTCCTCCGCGAATGCTCGAGCGAATTGGTTTTATTCCGCTTCGCATGATTGCTTCCATAGCGTATTCAACTATCTGCGGATTTTTTTTCAAAACATTTTTCATGTTACGATATTGCTCGTGCACTTCAAACTCAAATGAGCATTTGGAATATTTCTTCAGAATATTTTTTGTACGCTTCTTCAGGAATGCTTCGTGCTTTTTCAATCCGCTTTCTGAAAAATCGCGGATGATAAATTTCAAAACCATTTTCTCAATCGTTCCGCTCATGGAAGTCGGGTGAATGAATCCTTCTTTCTTCTCCGTAGTTTCAGGCGCAAGTTTTTTCTTCGGAAGTTTTTCAATCAGCTCGGAAGCGATTTTGATTGCGCTCTGCATTTTTCCTTTCGCAAAACCGGGATGCGTGCTGAAGCCGTTGATTGTGATTGTAACTGCATCGGCAGAAAAAGTTTCGTCTTCCAAATGCCCGAGTGTTTCTCCATCCATCGTATAGCCAAAATCGGCTCCGAGTTTTTTCATATCGGCTTTGTCAACACCTCTTCCGATTTCCTCATCGGGCGTGAAAAGAATTTTAATGGTGCCGTGTTTTATCTGCGGCTTTTTTACGAGGTGATACACTGCGTCCATGATTTCTGCAAGCCCGGCTTTATTATCTGCGCCAAGAAGTGTTGTTCCATCAGCAGTAATAATATCATTGCCGATTTGATTTTTCAAATCAGTATGCTCCTTCGGGTAGAGAATTACTTTTTGTCCATCGGTGGAATTCGGAAGGGTAATGTTTTTTCCGTTGTAACTTTTATGCACAATGGGCTTCACCTCTTTTCCCGAACAATCGGGCGATGTATCCATGTGCGAGCAAAAACAAATCACCGGAACTTTTTTAGTTGTGTTTGAATTCAAAGTTGCGTACACATATCCGTTCTCATCCATATGCGCGTCAGAAATTCCCATAGCTAAAAGTTCTTCCGTCAAAACTTTTCCAAGATTTTTTTGTTTTTCAGTAGACGGATAAGTTGGAGAGTTCGGGTCAGATTGCGTATCAATCTGAACGTAGCGAAGAAAACGTTCGGCAACAGTATGATTGATTTTCATAGGAAGAAAAGTGTGGCATCTACTGGAGTTGAACCAGCGACACACGGATTTTCAGTCAGTGCGCCATCTATAAATGCCGAATATTTTTCAAATAACCAAAGCAAATGTATGCATTTGGTTGTAATGCTTGACATTTTCCCCACTCCTTTCCCCACTTCCCATTCGTATCTTCTATTAAATTATTTATGACATTTTGCGGAGAATAATAAAACTATTTACCGTATATTTGCGGAGATTAAATACTATTTCCACCGCATAAACAAGGAAAATAAAAATGGCAGGTATATACATACATCAGCGGAATAAATGGCCTCATTTCACTTGGGACAATGAAGTCGTTCTGCCTATTTTATCAAACATAAGGCATAAACAAGGCCGCTTAAAAGGGTACATGGAGATGCTGGGTTTCGCTACGAGGAATGAAACTGTTTTGCAAACTTTAACGCTTGATGTGTTGAAGTCAACCGAGATTGAAGGGGAGATTTTGAACCCGGAGCAAGTCCGCTCCTCAATAGCAAGACGATTGGGAATGGATATCGCAGGGTTAGTTCCTGCCGATAGAAATGTAGAGGGTGTTGTTGAAATGATGCTGGATGCAACACAAAATTATAATCGGAAACTTACTAAAGACCGATTATTCGGATGGCATTCAGCATTATTCCCTGCAGGAAGAAGCGGAATGTATAAAATAGTCGTTGGTAATTGGAGGGATAATAAGAAAGGTCCCATGCAAGTAGTTTCAGGCGCTATGGGCAAGGAAAAAATACATTACCAAGCACCCGAATCAAATCGTTTGAAAAAAGAAATGCAATTACTTTTAGAATGGTTTAATACCAATAATTCCACAGATGCAGTATTGAAATCCGCTATTGCGCATTTTTGGTTTGTAACCATCCATCCTTTTGATGATGGCAACGGACGTATTGCCCGCGCTATTGCGGATATGCAACTGGCAAAAGCAGACAACGGCTCTCAACGTTTTTACAGCATGTCTGCACAAATTCGCCTTGAACGAAATGCATATTATGAAATTCTGGAAAGAACTCAAAAAGGGAACCTCGACATTACCGAATGGTTGAAATGGTTTTTGCTTTGTTTAGACCGCGCATTAAATGCAACGGATAAAATTCTAAAACGTGTTTTGAATAAAGCAAAGTTCTGGGATAAGCACACTGAAACAACCATCAATGAACGGCAGCGTTTGCTCATTAATAAACTTTTTGATGGTTTTACAGGAAAGCTTACTTCATCCAAGTGGGCAAAAATCGCCAAGTGTTCACCCGATACGGCTCTCCGCGATATAAATGATTTAATGGATAAAAATATTTTGCAGAAAGAGCGGGCAGGAGGCAGGAGTACAAGTTATATTTTGAAATAAAATAACAATCAGCGGATTGAAAAAATTTAGATAACAGCCGTAAAATAAATTTTTATTTTGAACGAGGGCATCAAATGCACATCCTCTTTTAAACAAGGTAAATAGTTACTGAACAACTATCTTTTTCACGCCAACTCTGTTTCCGCAGGAAACGCTGAGCGCATACATGCCTGAAGAAAGATGAGAAGGAACATCAAGTGAAGTAATGATTCCTTGTCCATTTACATCAAGCGGAAGTGTGTTTGAGTAAACAGCGTTTCCATTCAAATCGTAAAGATGAATGGAAATATCATTGCACGAAGGGAGATTTGTAAGTTCAAGATTGATTTTATCCGATGAAGAAACAAGATTTGGATTCACAAACATCCATTCAACATTATTCGGGTCAAAGTCAACAGAAACAGGATTGAAGATTTCAAACTTGCCATCAAAGTCGGTTTGCTTTAATCGGTAATAAGAAGTTCCAACAACCGGGTCTGTATCAATCCATGAATATGTTTTTTGCGTGGAAGAATTGCCTGCGCTTTTAACTGTTCCGATAGAAGAAAAATTAATTCCATCAACACTGCGCTCAATGGAAAAATAATCGTTGTTGGTTTCGGTGGCAGTTATCCAGTTTACTTGAAGTTCTTTTGGGGAAATGGGAAATGCATTAAAAGAAAGAAGTTCAATAGGTAATAAAACTGCTTTGCCAATACAGATAGAAAAACGTGGATTTGCTCCGTCATAAATAACTCTGACAAAATAACAATTTCCTCCAGTTAATCCGGATGTAGTCATTATACCGCAGCCTGGAGAACAAGAACTAGAATAACAGTTAAGTTGTGATAAGCCAGCGCAACCTCCAGAAATACATGAGGAAGTAGTAGAATATATTTTAAGATTCATTACAGTTGCGGTTACATCTTCCCTTGAAACTTCTATATCAACTGTGTTTAATCCTGCAGGCACTTTGAATTTAAACCAAACATCATTCCCAGTAACAGGACATGAAACTCCTATGCATTTTGGCGCATTAGGAGAAGTAGCGCAAGTGTATGCCGATGGATCAAATTTACAATAGTTGGTACCGCATCCGCAAAAAGCATTGCCCAAACCGGCAGGACTACATCCTGCTCCGCCACCAGTAGCAGATGCACAAGTTTGTCCAAGGTCTATTGCTGTAGTGCAATCATCCTGTGCAAAACAAATAGTGCATACAAAAACCCCAAATACAAGTAAATATATTTTGTAATGATTCATTTCAAGAATACAATAGTACTCATTTTATTTTTCATAAAAAACTATTACGTCTAATATTTTCAGCGAACCAGCGAAACATTTCCTTGCTTATGAATTTTTGTTCCGCTTGTCAAATTAATGTCGCAATAAAAAGTGAGCACAGCGGTATTCATGGTTGTTCCTCTGAATTCACCATCCCATTGAAAATTTTTATCAGATGATTCGAAAATCTTTTCTCCCCAGCGGTTGTAAATTCGGATGTGAAGCGATTCCACACATTCTTTTTTTCCGTAAAGATAAAACAAATCATTTTCTCCATCCTCGTTCGGAGAAAAAGCATTGGGCAGGTAAATGCTTGCCGAACAGTCAATCGGTTCAACTTTCACTGTAACACAAGCTGTATCCGTGCAACCTGAATCAGAAACAGCAACGCAATAAACTGTTGTGACGAGCGGAGAAACATTTATTATATTTCCACTTTGCCCATTGCTCCAAACATAACTTCCGCTGCTACCGTTGCCGCTGAGAACTGCGTTTCCGCCAACCGTAATCGTAGTGTCTCCGCTTGCTTGTACGGTAACAGCAGAAGTTGAGTTCACCGCCACAGTTTGAGAGGTACTACATCCATTCGCGTCCGTAATCGTTACTGAATAATTTCCTCCGGATAAATTTGAAATTGCTGATGAAGTTTGCCCGTTATTCCATAAATAAGTATAAGAAGGGCTGCCTCCTGCCGCTGCAACTGCTGCCGTTCCATTATTATTCCCGCAGGTTGCATCGGTAGAATTTATTGTTGAAATAAGTTGAGACGGCTGTGTAATGGAGACGCTGGTCGTATCGCTGTTTCCGTTCGCATCAAACACTACCACTGAATAATTTCCTGCGCAGAGGTTGGAAATGTTTTGTGTGGTCTGCCCGGAAGGAAGCCATTGAAATGTGTAAGGAGAACTTCCGCCCGTTGGAGTTGATGATGCTGTTCCGTTACAGGAATTGAAACAGGAAACATTTGTTGAAGTTGCCGCAATAGTAACAACTCCGCAGGGATTATTTGACGGGTCAAAGTATTCATAAAAATCATTGAAATAATTTCCGAGTTTGTCAAGCCCTGTTCCGAAATAGCCGTGACAGTTAATTGCGAAAGCAGAATGTTCAATTCCAATTCGTGCCGTGCCGATGAAATTCGGAATTGCAGTCCATGAATTTGTTGCGGGATTGTAAGAATAAAAATCATTGAAGTAAGTGTTGCCGTTAAATCCTGTTCCGATGTATCCTAAATTTCCGATGGCAAGACCGGTTGCTTCGGAGCGCGCAAGCCCGGGGAAATTTGCTTTTGCCGTCCATGAATTAGAAGCAGGGTCATACTGCCAGAAATCTTTTAGATAGCCCGATGTTGCGCTTCCTGTTCCGAGATAACCAAAATTCCCTATAGAAAATCCGACAGCGGTAACGCGCGCGCTCCCGCCAAAGTTCGCTTTCTGCGTCCATGAATTTGAAGCGGGGTCATACGCCCAGAAATCTTTCATGAAAGTTGTTCCGTCATAACCGGTTCCAACATAGCCGATATTTCCGATAGAAAAACTCACCGGCATTGAGCGCGCTGCTCCGGGAAAATTTGCTTTCTGCACCCATGAATTTGTAGATGGGTCATATTCCCAAAAATCCGGAACATAATTATTTCCGTTGTTAACCCCGATTCCTACATATCCTTTATTCCCTATGGAAAATGCCGCAGCGCCCTGCCTTCCCAACGCGGGAAGATTTGCTTTTTGCGCCCATGAATTTGCCGATGGGTCGTATTCCCATAAATCATTTTTGAAATTTCCGATATTGTCCACGCCCATTCCGAGATAGCCCTTGCTTCCGATGGCGAATCCTACTGCGTCTGGTCGTTTCGTTCCGGGAAAATTTGTTTTTTGCGTCCAAACTCCTTGCGCAAGGCAGAAGGCAGAAGGCAAAAGGCAGAAGGTAATAAATACAGAAAAAGAAAGAGAAGAAATTTTTTTCATGATGTTGGCGTAAAATTTACAACACAAAATTACCTCGCGCCAATGGAATAGCCAACCCAAAACAACTCAATAATTGCAGGTCAAACTCTATACGGAAATATCCTTTATCAATCAGTGATGTGTCTGCAACAGGGAGGGAGACAGTTACAGAAGTTTTATAGTTCGTTTTCGGAAATGTCCGCCAGTTTCATTATGCTTCTAAAAAAGAAAGAAATCAGCATACATTAAAGAGCAATGTATTCACATTACCGAAAAATATATCTCTATTAAATACCGATATGGCTGCATGCAAGAGCGATGTATTAATATGCAAAAGCAATAGAGCTGCATGAACGGATTATGTATGTGTATCAGCGCGCAATGTACCTGCCTTGAAGCGTGATTTATCTTTATTAAAGAGGAATGTATGTATAGTGCTTTTCGATGTAGGTACATAAGAGAACGATGTATGAACATAGGAGAGCGATGTATGTACATCAGAGAGCGATGTATGAACATTACCTGGCAATACGCATACATTGCTTTGCGCTATTGCGGAATAAATGCAACCGTGTTGCTCCAATCTTTATCTTATCACACTAACATTCCCTGCTTTCCTCGTCTGGCTTCCGTCTTTGTAATTTATTTCCAGAATATATGCAAGCACAGAAGAGTCCATAATTTTATTTTTGAAAATGCCGTCCCATTTGAATTGAGGGTCAGAAGATTCAAAGACCTTTTCTCCCCATCGGTTATAGATTACAATGTGAAGTTTTTCTAAGCAGTCATAACTGCCGTAGTAGATTTTCAGTTCATCATTTTCTCCATCGCCATTGGGAGAAAATGCGTTAGGCAAGAAAAGTTCTCCTGCAGAATCACAGTTTACCGGCTCAATTTTTACAAACACGGTCACACAATCTGAATCTGAACAGCCGAAAGAATTTGTAACCGTAACGCAATAAACCGTTGTTACTGCCGGTGACACTGCTGCTGCAACTGTAGTTTCACCATTGCTCCACAAATAATTTCCACCTCCGCTTGCAATGAGTGTTGTAGTTTGTCCTTGTGTAATTGTAATATCTGTTCCTGCGCTTGCGGTGGGTAAAGGATTTACTATAACATTTGCATACGCAGTATCGCTGCACGAACCTATAGTTACAATCACCGAATAACTGCCTGCTGCTGCCATTGCCACTGCTGCTGTCGTTTGCCCTGTGCTCCACAAATAATTTCCTCCACCGCTGGCGGTGAGCGTTGCAGTTTCTCCTGCACAAATAGTTGCACTGTTTGCATTTGCAACGGGAGGCGGTGCAACAATTACAGTAACCGAAACAGTGTCCGCACAATTTCCGCTGGATGCAATGACCGAATAAGTGGCGGTGGCAGTGGCAGTAATGGATGAAGTAGTTTGTCCCGTGCTCCACGAATAATTTATTCCGCCCGATGCGGTGAGTGTTGCAATATCGCCCGCACAAATAGTGGTATTTCCGCTGACAGATGCAGTGATGGAATTTGAAACCGTAACCATAACAGAATCCGTACTTGTTCCGCAGGAATTTGAAGTTGAAACAGAATAAGATGTCGTAGCAGTTGGAGAAATAAAAATTGCAGAAGTGGTTTGCCCCGTGCTCCAGGAATAATTTCCGTTTCCATTTGCAGAGAGTGTAACAACCGAGCCCGGGCAAACAGTAACATTTGGACTTGCATTTACAAACGGCAGAGGGAAAACAGAAACTGTTGCTGAAGTTGTATCTGCACAATTTCCATTTGAAACAATGACCGTGAAGGTTGAGGTTGATGTTAAGGTTGAAGTAATTGAAGAAGTTGTTTGTCCTGTGTTCCACGAATAATTATTTCCGCCTGATGCAGCCAGCGTTATGTTTTGTCCCGAACAAAGAGTGGCTGCTCCGGAAATAACAGCGGCAGGAGTTTGTGTTACACTTACAATCGCAGTATCAATGCTTGAAGAATTATTTGCATCGGTAACAGTAATTGTATAAGTTGTGTTTGAAGTGGGGCAAGCACTGATGGAGGAAGTTGTCTGCCCTCCGGGATTCCACGAGTAAGTGTAAGGAGAACTTCCTCCTGAAACAGAGGAAGCAATAGTTGTACAAGAACCGGAACAAATTGAATTTCCGGTGGCAGTTATTGTCGGAGTGGAAACCACAGCAGTGCACTGTATATTATCAAAGTAAACATAATTTACACCACCACAGTTTCCACACCTTGCAACGAAAGATATAGTGTTGAAATTTGCTGTTGGCGTAAAACTCACTGTATAAGTTTGCCATGGAATGTTGGTGATGGCGGGGGAAGTCCAAAGTAAGTTCGTTCCTATTCCGCAGCCGGATGTAGAGCCGTACACTTCCACATATCCTGTAAAAGTTAAAGAGCAACTGTCGCTGCCCGTTGCCATGTCAATTGTAAAAGCGCAAGGAACACCGGCAGTAAGCGGAGTTGACAACACCTGATAAAAACTTTCCTGAATAATTAATCCTCCTGCCGCGCCAACATAATCAGTTCCGTGGCTTGCACCTCCGGTATGCGGACAAGGAGTGCCACCCAAACCCGTATACCCATCGGGAGATGTCTGGCAAATTGTCCACGGTGTTGGAATGATTCCCCATCCTGTAGGACCACCTTCAAAATCCGGATTCACAAATGCGGGGCATTGAGTGGA
This sequence comes from Bacteroidota bacterium, assembly GCA_016195025.1. NCBI lineage: Bacteria > Pseudomonadati > Bacteroidota > Bacteroidota bacterium. The sequence continues at coordinate 79,509 of JACQAL010000002.1, forward strand.
ACTTGGGCATGGCTGAACAACCACATTTACGCTGTCACTATTATTTCCGCAAGCATTTGAAACCGAAACTGTGTAGTTAGATGCGGAGGTCGGAGAAACAATAATTGATGAGGTTGATTGCCCGGTGTTCCACGAATAATTTCCTCCACCGCTTGCTGTGAGTGTTGCGCTTCCTCCTGTGCAAATAGTTACATCAGGTCCTGCATTAGCAATGGGCGCGCCCGAAGAAAGAGTGAGAGTAGTATCAAAATAACTTTCTATAAAATTTGTTAAGCCGAGCCAGGTAGTTGTAAGCGCTATTGCATTTGCGGAATAATTGCAGGCAACACCCAACGCATTTGGATTATTGATTACATCCATTCCCATATTGAATACCGAAATATAAATTTTCCCGTCAAGAGCATTTTGCAAAGTATGAATGCCGCCTGATGCACTCACAGGAGAAATTAATGTTTTAGAAGCGACAATTTGCGCAGGAGTTCCTGCCAGCATATCATATTGATAAAGGTTGTTACTATTTACGACATATAATCGTGAATTATCGGGAGAAAAACTTGAACCATAATTTCCCACCAGTGAGAGATTAAGCGGATTGGAAACAACTCCTGTCGTAGTGTTGAAGTCAAACATATATCCCAAGCTGGGAAAAAAAACTTTGCTTCCATCGGGAGAAAATTTCAGATAGCCGATAGCGCATCCGCTCAATCCCGGTGAAATGGAAGTAATCACTGGCGCCTGCACGCCTGCTGATGTTACAAGGAAAGCGAAAAACTTATTCGTTGAATCGTGCGTCATCACCCACACATCATTTCCATTAGCGTGATGAACCGCAGACGACCACTCAGCGCATTTATAATTGATGAGCACATTGTTTGCCGATGAAACATCTCCCAGCCCGCTTTGCAATGTCATATCCACAGTAGAGTAAGTGTATCCGCATCCGTGCGGACAGCTTCCGCCCGTGCATCCTTCCTGATTGAAAATATAATAGATGTTCGGGTCGCAGGGCTTGGGAACAATCACCACGCCTTGCGAAGTGGAAACATCTCCCCAAAGCCCGACCAATGAGCCCGGCATGATTGTTTGATTTTTATTCCACACATTCACGCCATTGGTGCTGAATAAAAAATTGCCATTCACATCAGATATGGTTGCGCATCCTTCGGCAGAAAAAAGTTGCCCGCCACCGATCACCACAGGCGAGCCGCTGGAAAAATCCAACCCCGCCTTGTTGCCGAAATACCAGATGTTGGTTCTTTTAATTTGGTTTTGTGAAAAAGAAACAGTAAGTGAAAGAAAAAATAAAACAAGTATTGAAAAAAATAATTTCATTGAAAAACATTTGTTAATGAATATACTTTTTTATTCAATAACTATTTTCTTCACCAAATAATTTTCTCCAGAATAAATCTTCACCGAATAAACTCCTTTCGCAGCGTTTAAGTTTAGAGTTCCGAGTTTAGAGTTTAGAGTTTTTTGTTCTACAATTTTTCCCATTATGTCATAAACTTCTACTTTTTCAACTTTGAACTCTGAACTCCGAACTTCGAACTCCCCGCTTGATGGATTCGGAAACACATTTATATTTTCTTCCGATAAAATAAATTCTTGTGTTGAAGTCGGAGGAGGCGGAGGTGGGGGTGGCGGGCTTCCTGCACAAGTCGGCTGGTTGGTATATGAAACCGAACTGCTTGGCGTGCATCCCAATTGCTGATAAAGAAAATCACTTGAAATAAAAATAGTCGTATCCAAATTTGCCTGCGGAGAACCGGGAGAAGTATGGTGTTGTCCATAATAAGTGTGATAAGGATTTGTCAATCCGATGTGATAAGCGCGGATGTGCATCGTGCAGGTTCCGCTTACCGTCATGATAGGCAATCCAAGCGGGTCGCTCATCATATGCGTGTCGTACGGAACAAGTTCGTCAGCTCCTCCTTGCGCGCTCACCATCGGAATATCTCCGGGTTGCATCCATGTTGTGTCAAAGATGGCACCGCAAAGATTGACGATGGCATTCACAGAAGAAGAGTATCCGGAATTTCCGCTGCTGCCTTCGAGTCCTCCCAGTAAATTAGTATCAATCGCAGAAGGAACTTCTGATGGTTTATCTAAATATGCAAGTTGAACCACCATGAATCCTCCTGCAGAAGCGCCTCCTGCGAAAATATAATTTGGATCAATTCTATAGATATTATTTGTTGACGCATCCTTTCTGAAAAAACGAATTGCAGATTTCATATCCTGCATCGCCCTCCATGTTGCGCTTTCAAAATCTTTTGCTGTTGCGGGCCAAGCCATTCCCATTCGGTAGTCAATCGAAACTGCAACATACCCGCGCTTGGCGAACGCAGTGCAATAATCAATCGCGTACTGGTCTGTTTTAGAGCCAAGCACGAATCCTCCTCCATGCGCAAAAATGATTAGCGGACGTTTGGGTGCAACATCTCCTGAAGGTTCATACACATCCATAATAAGAATTTGGTTATTCCCGTTTATGTCAATGTTCTGTCCATAGGAAACATTGCTGGAAGTAATCACAGTCGGAAAAATTTCCGTGTCATATCTTGCAGAACCGCAATAGTTCTGAGAGAAAACAGAAGTGACTGTAAATGAAAATCCGAGAAGAAGAAGATTTTTTTTCATGATGTTGGCTTTTAATTACAAGACAAAGTTACTTTGACATTGTGTAAAGAAAAAGTCAACTCATTTTAATAATTGCAGGTCAGAATTCTTTTAAAATAGTAAGGGGCTAATCCCATGCAACTGGAACCGCCCCTTTGCCAACACCAACCTATCCCCCGATAAATCGGGGGAAAAGTTGTTCCCCTATTTATTCAGCAGCATGAGTTGCCCTTCAAGATGTTTCTGGTCTGTTATGATTCTATAAAAATAAATTCCATCGCTGATTTTATTTCCGCTCTCACTTCTTCCGTCCCAAATCACTTGCTGCGTTCCTCCTGTTTGTTCTTTGAAAAACATTTTTACTTTTTCTCCTATGCTGCTGAAAATTTCAATCTTCACATCGGAAGGGCTGTTCAAATAATATTGAAATGTAACCTGATTCGTAAACGGATTCGGAAAAGTATAGCAGGCAAAATTATTTTTCACTTCTTCATTCACATTTGTAGTCAGGGGAGGATTCAGCAAACTGTCAATGTTGATGTTCTCATCCCCCGGCTGATAAATCAAATACTGAATGCCATCAAAAAGCATTTCGTTGGTCGTGCTCGTTCCTGCCGTTACAAGTTGCGGAGGACTGTTCGGATTATTCGGATTGTTGCTCGTGTTATCATACACATGTGAAGTAAATAAAGTATATCCCATAGGAATCTTCAGCAACTTTTTGTAAGTGTAATATCCCTGCCAGTGAAAATCCCAGTTGTTCTCTTTGATGAGCGGAATGGTATCGTTGCCATTATAGGCGTATGTCTCCACACTTTTTCCCAGCAGATGCATGTGCGGAAATACGCTGAAGAGAGAAATGCTGGTGAGAGGAGCATAGTGCGCTGTGTATGTTTGCACAAAGTTGGGAAGAATAAACAGCGACCAGTTTGTAAGCGGAACGGATGAATACACTTCGCGAAATGTTGTTACGCTGCTTGGATAAAAAAATAAACGAACCTGAGTGCTGTCCACGCTTCCCGCGCTGCCGGCAGGATAATGAATCTGCAAAACAATTTTTGAACCTGCTTTCAAGCGTATTCCCATTTGATTGGGCGCAGTACTCGGAAAAATAATTGGTCTTTCTCCCGGAGCATAACCGCCAAGCCCGATTTGTCCGCCCATCGTATAACAATTTCCAGAAGTGTCGGTAGAAGAATTTCCGGTTGTATCTTCAGAAGCAATCACATGGTGCACAATGGCGGCATTTCCCGGAAGCACTTCAAGCGCTTTGATGATTCTATCCTGCGTGAGATTTGTAGGAATGGAAAAACAAACATAAGTATCTTTTGTGCTTGCTTTGCTGGTGAAAGTCGGCATCTTCAAAATCAAATCAGGAGTGCCCGACAATTGAATGTTCTGCGCGGGATAAGTAGGAGGCGTGGGCGCGCTGGAAGGATTTCCCTGCGGAGAACCGTTGTTTACCCAGGTTACGATTTCATTTATTTCCTGCTGAGACAGAATCCGTTCATTCACAAAACGATTCGGCTGGTGTGAACTTGTGTGATAAGAAGTATCGGGAGACCAAGGCGGCATTTTTCCGCTGAGCACATCCTGCTTCATCAAACCGCTCCATGCCTGCGCATCTGAATAAGTGATGAGCGGAAAAGGTGCAAGTCCGTTTTTGTGATGACAACTCGTACATTTTGCGTACAAGATGGGAGCGATGTCTTGAGCCCAGTTTGGATTTTGAGAGAATGACACTTCGACTCCGCTCAGTGCAACAAAAATGAAAAAGGAAAAACACAAGGCGAATAAAATGTGTAATGTTTTTTTCATGGCGTGTTAGAATTAATTTTTGGTAAAAGTATTTCAGTCAATGTTCTCCGGCAATTCATCTTCAAATAAAAATGACAGGTCTAACGCGGGAGAAAATATTTACCGTATCAAGCTGATGTTTCCTTTCCTGCTGATTTTGCTTCCGTTGATAATAGTTGCGTCAAAGAAATAAACGAAGACACTCGTATTCAATCTTTCTCCACCAAAAGTTCCATCCCAACCCTGTGTTATATCTGTTGTTTCAAAGACCTTTTCTCCCCAGCGGTTGAAAATTCTCAACTGAGCTTTTTCCACGCAATAGGGATTGTAGTGCATGTGCAAAATATCATTCTCTCCATCCCCGTTCGGAGAAAAAGCATTCGGAATAAATAAATTATCCGTGCAATCAGGTTCTTTCACAAACACAGTTACTTCATCCGAAGAAGAACATCCGTTCACATCTGTAACAAAAACTGTGTAGGTAGTTGTTGAAGGAGGCGAAGCATTTGGGTTTGCACAATTACTGCAACTTAAATTTGTCGGAGGAATCCATGAATAAGAATTTCCGCCTGAAGCAGAAAGCAAAGTGCTTTGTCCCATATCAATCGTTGCATCTGTTCCTGCGTTCGCTGTCGGTAAGGGATTTACAAAAACATTTACGCTTGCAGTATCGCTGCAACTTCCAACCGAAACAACTACTGAATAATTTCCTGCTGAAGTCACAGAAATATTCTGCGTGTTCGCGCCTGTGCTCCATAAATAATTTCCTCCACCGCTTGCTGAAAGATTTGCAAAATCTCCCTGGCAAATTGTTGTGTTGCCGGAAATATTTGCAATAGGCGGAGGGGAAACAGTTACAGAAATTGTGGAAGTGTTCGTGCATCCGTTCGCATCTGTTCCAATTACTGTATATGTCGTTGTTACTGCGGGTGCAACTGCAACTGCTGCTCCTGTTGAGCCATTGCTCCACGAATAAACAACTCCACCGCTTGCAGTAAGAATTGTTTGGTCGCCTTGGCACAATATGGTATTTCCAGAAACAGAAATTGTTGGCGGAGTTGGTCCTGCAACAGAAACGGTTTGTGTTGCCGTGCATCCATTCGCATCGGTAACAGTCACAGAATAATTTCCCGATGAAAGATTATTTGCTGTCTGTGAAGTTTGCCCGTTGCTCCATACATATATATAGGTAGAAGTTCCGCCCGAAGCATTTGCAGTTGCGCTTCCATTCGGAGAAATACAACTTGTATTTCCCGTAGAAGAAGCAGAAACTGAAAGCGCAGACGGCTGAGAAATATTTATTGCAGCAGAACTTGTACATCCGTTCGCGTCAGTAACGACCACAGAATAATTTCCTGCCGAAAGATTATTTGCACTTGAAGTTGTCTGACCATTGTTCCAGAGATAAGAGTACGAAGAATTTCCTCCCGATACGGAGACAGTTGCGCTTCCATTATTTCCTCCATTGCAGGAAACATTTTGAGAAGAAGCGACAGGAACAATCGCTGTCGGCTGCGTGATTGAAATTGTTTGCGTGCTTGAACATCCTCCTGCATCAGTCACAGTCACAGTATAATTTCCTGCCGAAAGCCCGGTTGCCGAGCTTGTCGAAGCACCGCTGCTCCACTGAAAAGTATAAGGAGGGTTTCCTCCGCTCACGCTTGCTGTTGCGTTTCCGTTATTTCCTCCGTTGCACGAAACATTATTCGCGTTCACAGAAATATTTCCTCCGCCAGAATTTGTAACTGAAGTCGTGTAAGTAAAAGATGTGTTGCAGTTTGTTGAAAGCACCACCGAGTAAGTTCCCGCGCAAAGTCCTGTTGCGGTTTGTGTGGTTTGTCCGCCCGGAAACCATTGATAAGAAAAGTTGGAAGCGTTTCCGCAGGAAGTTGCGCTCACGGTAGCGGAACCATTGCAGGCAGTGCATCCTGTAGCAGGAGTTGCGCTCACATTGATGGACATGTTGCTCGCAGGCAAATTTATTTCCGTGACGAAACCATTTCCGCAGGCATATAATTTATTGTTCGGTCCGAGCTTTAAATCAAAAACGGTATTTGTAAGCGTGTAGGTATTCACCAGCGTGAGCGCGGAATTATAAACTTTGATGGACGACTGCGCGCCTACATAAATATTATCACATTCATCCACCGCCAATCCTCCCCACTGAAATTTTGTTGCTGTGATATTCGTTACGCTCACCGATGCTCCCGTGTTTTTATCCCAGCGTTTCAAATCAGAACCATCGTATGTAAAAACATAACTCGGGCTCACCGCTAATCCGTTAAAACCATTCGTCATTGTGTATGCGATACCGGCTTCCTGAAAAGTATGACTCGTGGAAACAGAAAAACTAAGGGGAAGCAAATTCGGAATGGGACATTTATATAATTTATTATCGTAGGGAGAACTCCATCCGCTGCCGGCACAAAGCATATAGCAGAAATTACTGTTGTTGTCAACTCCCAAAAGCGCCATGTCATTGTAAGCGCTGGAAGCAGAAAGAACATTTACCGGTGTGATGGTGGTGAAATTTGTATCTATTACGGCTGACTGATAATTTGCCAGCGTTCCTCCGCCCGCTAAAACAATTTTTCCGATACAGCGATTATATTCTGCTCGCCAAACTTCATTCATTGTATTTCCAACTGTGTAACTTGCGCTTTGTGTTCCGGCAGAATTTATTTTCAGCACGGTTGCTCCCGCAAGCACATGAAATCCTTCAGCGATATAACTTGTTCCGCTTACCTCATCCACAGCAAAATCTCCATACGCATTTCCCGTGATAGACCATCCGAAATTATTCGGGCAATGAAAAATCCACTGAATGGCTCCTGCGCTGTTGAATTTAGTAAGTTGGAAAGGACCGTAAGAGCCGTATGCATAAACATTTCCGTTCAGGTCGTAATTCACATCGTATGCTTTGTTGGTTCCGGGAAAATTCGGATTGGTTGTCCATGGATCAATAACAATAGATTTGAGATTTGAGATTTGAGATTTGAGATTTAGTTCAAATGCAATTATGTTATTCTCCAAAATAAAATTTGAAGCAACCAATTCCCCACCTTCATAATAAGAAACAGGCGCGTAGTCAATAAATTTTCCCATGGAAGTTTTAATAACTGAGTTTCCTTTTTCATCAATGGAAATATTTTTGGCGCCTGAGTATTTCATCTTGATTATTGAAGCATCCGCACCCGGATGAAGAATGATTGAATATTTTATTCCGCTACTATCTTTCGGGAAAATATATTCCACATCAATGTTCGGATAAAGATTTTTGTAGATGATTTTTCTGAAAGCATGAGCAGTGATTGTTTTTGTTTCGGGATAGGCGCTTCCGTAGGTGTAATAAAAAGGAACTTCCTCTTCTGATTTTACTTCTGTATTTTCATTTGCGCCTAACCATTCAATACCGAGATGATGAATGGTTGGTTTTGATTTCTCACTTATATTTTCTCCGCGCTCCGCTTTTTCGCGTTCTTCTTCCGAAAGTTTTTTTACTTCGGTGTATTCATACTTCAGTCCGTTTTTGCTGAAGAAAATATTTACTCCACCGCTGTTCGCGCTGAATAAAACATCATCGGCAAACTGTCCTTTATTCTCCACAAAAACTTTTTGGTCAAATGCATTGGAAGTCCATTTTTGTTTTCCCGTATTTTGATTAGCAAAAATTATTGCTGGCAATAAAATAAAAGGGAGAAAAAATTTAAGAGTAGAAGTTTTCATAGCGTGTTGGGTTTAATTTCTACACAAATGTATTTCAGCCCCGCTCTTTTTCCAATTCGTTTCTGTTCTTTGATGACGGGTCTAACAGGAAATAAAAAAACCCGAGCGAGTGTGCACGGGTTTAGTGGCGATAAGAATCAGACAAAAAAACTACTGAATAATCATCTTCTTCACAACTGAATTATCTCCTGAATATATTTTCACTGAATAAACTCCTTTCGCTGCGTTCAGGTTTACAGTTTCCTGTTTGCTGTTTGTGTTTTGTTTCAATACAATTTGTCCGAGAGAATTATAAACTTCTATTTTATTAATTGCAAACTGCGAACTGCCAACTGTAAACTGACCAGATGTTGGATTTGGAAAAACATTCACATCATTGCTGAATGAAATTTCATTCACACTTGTTGGTGTGCAAACTCCTGATGAAAGCAAACTTGCGCGCGCTCCGGCAAGGCATATATTCATACGCGCTGACTGGTCGGCTGTAAACATATTCCGGCAATTATCATTTGTGTAATCCATGAAATCCATCCATGTGATTCCATTGCCGCCTGTAGTGCATCCATCGGTTTTCGGAAAGGTCGGACATGCGCCTTGCGTTGCCTGAACTTGTGTGGGTGTGTCATTGCAGTAATCGCTGTAAGTGCATCCGGAATTATTATTTGTGTCTCCCCACAAGTGATGCAAATTCAGATAGTGCCCGACTTCGTGTGTAGTTGTTCTTCCTAAATTATATGGAGCAACGGCAGAGCCCATCGTTCCGAAAGCATTGTAATTAATCAGCACACCATCCTTTGAACCTTTGATGAGAGAAGTTCCGCCAGGCCAGAAACCGAGACCGCCAAGAAAAGAACCAAGCGGACAAACCCAGATGTTACAATATTTAGAAGTATCCCACGGATCCTGTCCGCCAAGTGAAGTGTACCATATAGAAGTATCACCGGAAAATAAAAGCGGTGTGCCGAAATCAGTTTTGGTAGTTTGCGTGCGCGTGATTCCGTTTGTGGAATTTCCATTCGGGTCAGATTGCGCTAAACAAAATTCAATTTGAGGGTCAACAGCAATGGTCTGAAATGCAAGCGGAGTATTCACCGCGTCTGAATTCATCCTGCGGAAATCCAGATTCAGCACATTTATCTGCGAAACGATTTGAGAATCGGAAACATTTTGCTGAGCAGTATTCCACACCACATGCACCACCACAGGAACTGTAACAACCGCATGAGTGCTGTTGTTATATTTTGTTTTCCATTCAGCGCGGAGTTTTTCCTGTTCCGCCATTTGTTGGTCGTAGTTTGGATTTTTCGCGCGCGCGTTCATGATTGCATTTTCCAGTGCGCAGGTAAGATTTTGCTGCGCGAAAACGGATGAAGTAATGAACAGCATGAACGCGAAAGTTGTTTGTAAAATTTTTTTCATAGCAGGTTTTATTGGTTGGCGTTTTAATTTCTTCAGACAAATGTAAGCAGAGAAAAAAACACAGGCAAGTTTATTTCAATTATAAATAGCAGGTCTAAATCCTGTTATCTTTGTTTTGAAAATCTTACTGCATGTCAAAAACCAGTTCGCCCGATTTGTATGAGTTGATTCAGTCGCTGAGCAAGGCGGAGAAAAGGCATTTCAAAGTTTTTTCTGAAAAGCATGTGATTGGCGAAGGCAATAAATATGTTTTGCTTTTTGATGAGATAGAAGCGCAGAATGAATATGATGAAGATGCGCTCATTAAACAGTTCACGCATTTTCCTTCGCTGAAAAAAAGATTATACGACAGCATCATGCGGAGTTTGGCGGTGTTTTATTCCGAGCAAAGCACCGATGCGTGGCTATATAATAATCTTCGCTACATAAAAATTCTTTTAGACAAAGCATTGCTCGGGCAGGCGAAAAAATTAATTACGAAGACAAAAGAAATTGCGAAGCAGCACGAAAACTTCCCTGTGCTCTACGCGCTTTTCATGCGCGAACTCGAAATCATCCGCTCCGAATCGTATGTGGGCGTGAACGAAGAACAGTTAAATAAAGTTTTTGATGAACTATATGATTCGATGGAAGTTTATAAAAACGCGCGCGAATATCACCGGCTTGGTATGCAGTTTTTCATCCGCGTACGCAAAGTGGGTGGTGCGCGAAGCCAGTCCGACTGGAAAAAATATTCCGACATCCTGAAACATCCCCTCCTGAAAAATGAGAAGAATGCAAAATCACTTGAAGCGAAATTCAATATGCACATGCTCTTGTGCGGGTATCATTTTATGCGCTACGATTTCGCAAAAGCAAACACGGCAAACGACCGCCTGATAAATTTGATTGAAGAAAATCCGCACATGAAAGAGGAGCGCTCGTCTCATTATCACATTGCGCTTCAAAACCAGATTATCTGCCAGTACCAGATGAATGATTGCGAAAAAGCGCTCGGCACGATTGAAAAATACAAAGTAAAAATCCTGACGGACGATTTACCACATCACAAAAAAAGCAATGCGTTTTATTTTTCGAATGCGGTGGAATTATTTTGCCTTAACCGGATGGGAAAGTTCAAAGAAGCAGTTGAGCGCATTCCCCTGCTCGAAGCCGAATTGAAGAAATATGATTTCAAACCGTTGCACAAAGAATACGAATGCCTTTATCTCTGCGGGATTTCAAAAACATATTTTGGCGCGGGTAATTACAAAGAGGCGAATAAATTTCTGAACCGTGTGCTGAACGAAACTGCGGGTGATTTGCGCTCGGATATTCACTGCTTCATGCGGATTATCGGAATCATCATGCACTACGAAATGGGCAACCAGGATTTGCTTGAATACATGGTGAAGTGGGCGTATCGCTATCTTGCCAAGCGGAATAAACTTTATAAGTTCGAAACAATCATTCTCGAATTCATCCGCAAAAAAATTCAGAAGTTAAACACGCGCAGTGAAACTGTTTCCGCTTTCACTGCTTTAAAAAAAGAACTGGAAAAACTTTTGCCTGACCCTTATGAAAACCGCCCGCTGATTGATTTCGAATTTCTCGAATGGCTGGAAAGCAAAATTGAGAACAAACCGTTTGCAGAGATTGTGAGCGAAAAATATTCGCAAAGATAATTTTTCACCAGCAGGCCTGCCACACTGTGCCGTCATACACCATTAATTTATGAATGGTGATGTCATAATAAATATCTCCTTCACCGGGAGAAGAAGGAGCACTTGCTCTTGGCTCAAGGCGCATCACATCATTGATATGCAGCGGACGCGCAGGAGCAGAAGTCCAAACGCCAACATTTCCTGATGCATCAATACGGATTCCGTTTCCGGTTGGAACATCATTTCTCCACGGAGCAATTACAAACCCTGCGCCCGGATTATTTATTGCTGTTCCTTTATAAAGAAGCAGGTGGTCGCCTGCCTGCGTTAAAGGATTCCATGCTCCAACACTCGTATTTGTAATTAATGCAGTTGCCATGTTTGTTCCGCGGTCTAACCAGATGCCATCATTAACGGCAGAAGTTGCCACCATCAACTTGGTAATAGGAGCGGTGGTACCGATGCCGACATTGCCAACGAAATAACCGCTGAACCCTCCGCCATCCTGTCCGACTGCTATGCTTCCGCTTGTAGTGATAGACCTTCCCGTGCCACTCACATTCCTCACGCTAAAAGCCGAAAGAACATTATCTGCAAGAGGGTTGCCGTCTATATTTCCATAGGAAGATATTGCAGGGCGCGCGTTCCCGTCTTGAATGCGAAAAAGCAAAGCGCCAGCATTTGATTGCAGAACACCTGTATTAGCCATAAAAACATCAAGAGCCGAACCGGGACTTGTTGTTCCGATTCCAACATTACCATTCGAAACAATTCTCATTCTCTCCAGCAAAGAATTTTGTGTAATGCCGGAAACTACTCCCGCAGGAACGGTTTGAAAAATTAAATTTCCTCCCACGCCTGTTCCTGTGCTCACGCCACCGTTCAAAATTAAATCGGCTCCCGCTTCATCCGTTTTATTAAATGCCTGCGTTGGATTTATGTTCACAGAAATTGGAGTTGTATCCTGCACACCTCTTCCTATGAATACATTTCGTATATCGGAATAAAATCCTCCACCGACTACAAATTGATTAGGACCTGTGCTTTTGCAATCTCTTCCTATTAATATGGTGCTGTAATGCCCGGCTGCCGAACTTGCAAACGCACCAAGAATTACATTACTGCTTTCAACGGATGAAGAGCCGTCTCCAATCACTACACTCGCTCTTGTAGAAACAGAGCCCAATCCAATGGCAATGGAATTTTGCGTACCGCTTGCATTCGCACCTCTGCCGATTGCAATGTTTCCTGCGCCTGGCGCCTGCGCTCCTGAACCAAGCGCAACTCCCAATGTGCCGGATGCGTTCGCACCGTAGCCAACGGAAACATCTTCGTTTCCCCCTGCAATCGAACTGTTCCCCAGTGCAGTTGCAAATGTATTGTTTGCCGAAGCATTCAGTCCGAATTTCTCGCTACCAAATCCGCTTCCTGGGCTTGTAATATTTCCCACCACATGAAGCATTGCAAGCGGAGTTGTTGTTCCTATTCCGATTCTCAAATTTAATGCGTCTTCAAAGATTGGAGTTTGAGTACAAGTTGCGGATGTTCCGTTTGACTTTATAATATAATCTGCCGTTGCGCATCCCACAGGACCGGTTGCTCCTGTCAAACCTGTTGCACCAGTTACACCTGCAATTCCTGTTGCACCTGTTGCGCCAGTCGCTCCGGTTACTCCTGCAATTCCTGTTGCGCCTGTTGCGCCATTTGTCCCTGCTGTTCCTGTCGGTCCTGTTGCTCCGGTTGCACCGGTTGCACCAGTTGCTCCTGTAAATCCTGCAATACCTGTTGGTCCAGTAGCACCTGTTGTTCCCGCAGTTCCTGTTGCGCCTGTCGAACCTGTCGGACCAATTCCTCCAGTGATTCCGCTGTTACAAAGAGAATTCCATGATGAAGAAATTTGTTTATAAAAAAAGAAACACGCGGAGTCAGTGTCATACACCAGCAATCCGTTTGCAGGAGTTGTGATGGCGAGACGCTGAAGAGCAGTTAATCTCGGAACAAGAAAACCTTTATCATTTGCGGGTGGACTTAAGTCAAGCACCGCGCTTGCATTCGGAGTTAATGTTCCGATTCCTACATTTTGGTTTTGCGCGGCAATGTTTCCGTGAAGAAACAATACGCAAACAGTGATGAAAAGAAAGAGTAGT
>JACQAL010000003.1 GCA_016195025.1 Bacteroidota bacterium
ATGTTGTTTTCATAGAAGTTCGTTTTGGTGAACCGCTATGATGATTTATTTTGCCCTTGCTATCTCTCTGCCTGATTTTATTTTTTCAACATCTGCTTGTTTATTCCGAATGTTTTTTACCTTTGTTGCGAAAGTCCTAATACGATAATAGCGTGTGGGCTTGCGGATACAATCAATCTGGAGAACTAGGAGATGGAACAACTATTGATAAATATATTCCAATAAAAGTACTGGGATTATGTAATGATGTAAACTCCGTTTCAACAAGTGTCAATAGCATTGATATCATTTTTTTTCCAAATCCCTTTTCCACCCAAACAACTTTGCAAACAAATACTCCATTACACAACGCAACTCTCACGGTTTACAATTCTTTCGGGCAGGAGGTGACACAAAGTGTCATTCCGAGCGGAGCGAGGAATCTCACAATCACCCGCGATGGTTTACCAAGCGGAATTTATTTTCTGCGCTTAACTGCCCTCTCCCTTCCCTCCTCCAGCGGGGGAGGGACACAGGGTGGGGGCGGTGAGGTCTTCACAGGCAAACTTGTAATCACTGACTCCCGATAGTTATCGGGATAATTTTCTCGGCAGACGAAAGGCACTACCGCCAACACGCGCTTGCCTCAATGGCGGCTGACGAGCAAGTTGAAAGTTTTCTGCTTTCTATTATCTTTGTTGCGTGGGACAGTTTCGTAGTTCTAAATCGCCACTTCTCCAACTTGCAAACCGTTATGCCCAATGCTATGACGACCGACTATTTCAGACAGCGTGTAACATTATCGGTGGACAGTTCGTCACACTTTTACAATTTAAGACAATTAAACCTTTCAGACAAATGCTCGTCAATACATTCCATATCTAAAGCAAAATAATCATGAAAAAAATATTACTCTCCTTTTTCATCTCCATTATTTTTATCTCCCATATCTCCGCCCAGCTCTCTAATCGTTTTTACTGTGGTGGAAATGCCTATGTGGCGCAAAGCACGGGGGCATATTGTTCCAATACCTTCAGGGCGTGGAGAGATATTCAGAAATTTTCTACCTCCTCTTACTATTGGAACTACACAGATTCCGTAATTCAATCCAATCAGTCGGTGGGGCTGCATACCATGATTACTCTTAAATGCACCAATCCCTTTACACCTAATGATACAGTACCGGGAACTCCTGCATGGTGCTTTGACCAAAATCAAACCAGCGACAATGCTTCGGCATGGTTTCCTCAGGGAACAGATACAACACTCTGGAAAAATTTTGTGAATGCAATTGTTGAAAGATACGATGGGGATGGCACAAGTGACATGCCCGGATTAATTTATCCCATTACCGAATGGCATGTTATCGGGCAGGAGTGGCAGCGCATCTGGAGCAGCGACCAAGCTCTTGATACTACATGCAACTTGTTGACTAAAGACACTTCTCTTGCCAATACAAAGAAGTTTGTGCAATTGGTCAATATGACTTACACGGCTATAAAAAATCAAGAACCGGGTTCGGGTTCTGAAGTAAGTTTTGCCGGCATTGATACAAGAAATCAATCTGAAGCTTTTTATGACGGATATTTTCCGCAAACAACTTTGTGCAAGAGCGATTGCATCAATCCGCCACAAAATGTTTCTGCATCGCAACTTGCCGCTGCGCCAAAGTTTTTGCAGACCCGAAGAAATGTGATGTATATTTTTAAGAACGCAAAATTTGATGAGGTGGATTTACATGAATACGGAAGATGGAAAAATATTCCCGACATAGCCAAATGGGCAAAAGATTCAGCGCAGAATAAACGGGTTACCTTTTTGGAAGGCGGGGGTCCATTCTGTCAGGCATGCGAAAATATTTATCACGCGGTGAATGATACTGACGGAAGATTGCCCGCGCTTTTGGTGAGAGACAACGCTTCGTATGTTGTTTACTATTTCATCACTGGGTTTTCCGCGGGAGTTAAAAAAATGCACTGGAACGCAGGGCCCGAATACAGTGACTGGGGTTCCACTTGGGGCGATCTTGATTTGCGAACAATCAATCGCATACACAAACCCTCTTTCTATGTTTATCGCTGGCTGGCAAAAACTCTTTTCTCCAATACTTCTGCCGATACAGTTGTGCGCATTATAAATGCAAATCAAAATCTTTATCATTATCAAGTTCAGCAGTTGCCGACATTTGTTCCATTTATTGATGTGGCTTGGTCAACAAATACAACAGACAGTATAATCGTGAGCGGAACAGGAACTCTATACACATGGGATATTCCAATTACTTGCGATTCACTTTATCCGACTGCCTGCGATTCTGTTTTTCCGATGAATACTTTTTCTGTTTCAGGTTCTCACACCATCGCGCTAAACAACGGTGTCCCTGTTTTTTACAGTTGGAATAATATTTTGACTGGAACAAATCAAATTGAAAATTACAAATTACAATTATTTATTTATCCAAATCCATTTAATTCTTCGACAACTTTGCAGACAAATTATAATTTCAAAGACGCAACCTTGACAGTTTACAATTCTTTCGGGCAGACAGTTGCGCAAATAAAAAATATCAACGGGCAGACAATCACTTTCAATCGTGATAATTTGCCAAGCGGGATTTATTTCCTTCGGCTCACAGCTCCCTCTCCTTCTCAAGGAGAGGGTGGGGGCAGTGAGGTCTTCACAGGCAAACTTGTAATCACGGACAAATAAAATACAATGAAAAAAAAACTATCAGCCACCGGACTGATCCCGCATTTCGCGGGACTCATCATCCTGACAGTGTTTTGCGGAATTGTAAACGCACAAAACACAGTTTCAGTAACTGTTAATGCAGGAACATCCTCTGGACTTCTGTCACAACTTTGGGGCGACCATTATGACCTTTCAATGACACACCCGTGGGGAAGTTTTACGACAGACCCAAATTTTTTACCGCTCATGCAGCAAGTGCAGCCCCGTTACTGGAGATGTTCTGTGGGTCGTTGGGAAATGGGATACCCTGCTCCGTTCAGCGGAAACCCGAATGATACAACTGTTTTAAAAACTATTCCGCGTGAATATTACAGAGGGGGAAATGACCTTACTTCGGCAAACAACCCTGCTAATTATTACTTCACCTATTTAGATGACCAACTGACAAAAATAGAATTGACGGGCGCCAAGCCCTATCTCTGTTTTGACTATATGCCCTTCACTTTAAGTTCGCAGCAGAATCCGAATAATCCCAATAACGATTCTGTAGCGGGAGGTTCTTTTTCAAATGGAATCCGCACAGCGCCTCCTTCTAATCCCGCAGTTTATGCGCGTGTTGTCAGAAATACCATCAGGCATTTAAAAGGTCTTTTTGCAGGCACAACCGATTTTGGAATAAAATATTTTGAAATAGGAAACGAACCTGATGTGCCTGCGCCCAACGCATATTTCTGGACAGGAACAGTTACTGATTTTTATAACATGTACAGCGCCATCATTTCAGAAATAAACAGCGACCCGCAACTTGTTAACTCAATTAAAATTGGCGCAGGGGCTTTTTCAAATGCCACCACTCCAACTTTTGCAACTGCTTTCATGAACAGTATTTCATCCAACAGCACCCGCCTCGATTTTCTTTCTTATCATTCCTATTCCGACTCGCTTAATTACCACTACTTCTCTTTAATGAACATGTCGAACTTGCGGAATGCGCATGCTCCAAATGCAGAATTGATTAACTCTGAATGGGGAAGATTACTTAATAATTCTTCCGACACAGTTTACGACCATATAGAACATGGTGTATTCAGGGCACAGGTTATGCTGCTGATGGAAAGTTTTGGAGTGAAAGTTGCAACCGAAGCGGTTTTTATTGACCCTCCAATTCCTGCCCCAAACAAACTTGGTCTTGTTTTTTCAGGACCTATTGCACCTAAACCTGCAACCGATTGTTACATCGGTTTAAATAAAATGAATGACTGCCTGAATGCACTGCCTGTTACCACTGTTCCTTCTACGGGCGAGTTTGTTTATTCAGGTAAGGATTCGGCTGGAACAAAAGTTTGCATAGTGTATGTTGGCGATGACCCCGGAGGATTTACTAAAAAAGTTAATCTGCAAATAAATAATTTGCCTTGGGGAAGTTCAACATATTACATGTATCAATATGAAGTTTCTGAAAACACATGGTCGCTGAATCAAGGAGTGAAATTGCAACGGTCAGATACTCTTAATGGTTCAATATTTAACGATTCAATTATCTATGGTCCGGGACCGGGACAAGGTCGGCTTTTAATATGGAAGTTAAGCACCGCACCATTAACGGGGATACAAAATTTAGAAAATCTAAATGGTATTTTAATTTATCCCAATCCTTTTTCTTACACGACAACTTTGCAGACAGACAATCCTTTGCACAACGCAACTCTCACTGTTTACAACTGCTACGGGCAGGAGGTGACACAAAGTGTCATTCCGAGCACCCCGCAAAGCGGGGCGACCGTAGGTCGGAGGAATCTCACAATCACCCGCGATGGTTTACCAGGCGGAATTTATTTTTTGCGCTTAACTGCCCTCTCCCTTCCCTCCCCCATCGGGGGAGGGACACAGGGTGGGGGCGGTGAGGTCTTTACAGGCAAATTAATAATCACCGATAAATAATTTACCATAACAAAGAGCAGAATGAATCCAAAGGTTGATTGGTATTTTATTAAATCGAAAAGATGGCAGGAAGAATTGAATAAATTGAGAAAGGTCGTTCTTGGCTGTGGTCTCACCGAAGAATTGAAGTGGGGAGTTCCTTGTTATACATTTCACAACAGTACATCGTTTTAATACATGCGTTTAAAGAATACTGTGCGCTTTTGTTTTTCAAAGGTGCCTTGTTGCGTGATGCCAATGGTATTTTAGTGCAGCAAACAAAAAATGTGCAGGCAGCGCGCCAAATCCGCTTCACCAATCTTCAGGAAATAGTTGAGATGGAAACTATCTTGAAAAAATATATTCATGAAGCCATTGAAGTGGAACAAGCCGGTTTGAAAGTGGAATTTAAAAAGACAAAAGAATTCAATATGCCCGAAGAATTTCAAAACAGATTAAATAAAATTCCCGCCCTGAAAACTGCTTTTTATGCATTGACACAGGGACGTCAAAGAGGATACCTTCTTTATTTTTCTTCAGCCAAACAATCCAAAACCCGCCAGACAAGAGTTGAAAAATGCAGGAAGCAGATTCTGAAAGGAAAAGGATTAGATGATTAGTTTAAAAAATTAAATGATTGGGTGGTTTAGACCTGACAGGTTTTCAAAACCTCTCAGGTCTTGCCACCACCTGGTTACTGCTGAAGCACCGCCTTCCTCTTCGGGTAATCAATATTGTAATGCAAGCCCACGCTTTCTTTTCTTTGCATTGCATACTTAATAATTATATAACTCACTTTAATAATATTTCTCAGTTCGCAGAGTTGCGGAGAAACAATGGTGCGTTCGTATAACTCTTCGGCTTCTTTGTGAAGAATAAGCAAACGGTCAAACGCTCTTTTCAGGCGAAGATTCGAGCGGACAATTCCCACATAATTTGTCATAATGCCCTGCGCTTCGCGCAAACTTTGTGTAATCAAAACCATTTCTTCGGGCGAGGCGGTTCCTTCTGCATTCCAGCCGGGAATGGTTTCGCAGTAAGAAATATTTTTGAACTGAGAAATGGAATCAACTGCTGAGCGATGCGCATACACCACTGCTTCTAAAAGAGAATTTGACGCAAGGCGGTTTGCTCCGTGCAAGCCCGTGCAGGAACATTCTCCGGCTGCGTATAAATTTTTTATGGTGCTTCTTCCGTTCACATCCACTTTAATTCCCCCGCACATATAATGCGAAGCGGGTAAAACTGGAATTAAATCTTTTGTAATATCTATTCCCAGTGACAAACATTTTTTATGAATGTTCGGAAAATGTTTCAGCAATCCTTCTTTGTCGAGATGCCTGCAATCCAGATAAACGAAATCATCTCCGCGGATTTTTAATTCGTTGTCAATCGCGCGCGCAACAATATCCCGTGGTGCAAGCGAACCGCGCTTATCATATTTCTGCATGAACTCGTTGGAATTTGTTTTCAGAATTCCTCCGAAGCCGCGCATGGCTTCTGTAATTAAAAATGATGGGCGTTCATCGGGATTATAAAGTGAAGTGGGATGAAACTGGAAGAACTCCATGTTCTCCACTCGTCCTTTCGCGCGGTAAACCATTGCAACGCCATCGCCCGTTGCTATGAGCGGATTGGTTGTGGTTGCGTAAACGTGACCGGCTCCGCCCGTTGCCATCAGAGTAATCTTCGAAAGAATTTGTTCAATGCGGTTGGTGTTTGTGTTCAATGCATACACTCCGTAACATTCTGTGTCGGGCGATTTGCTGGTAACTTTTTTTCCAAGATGATGCTGTGTTAAAAGTTCGAGCGCAAAATAATGGTCAAGGATTTCTATGTCCGGATGCGCGTGCGCCTGCGCGAGCAATGCGCGCTCAATTTCAAAACCCGTGTTATCCTTGTGATGAAGAATTCTGTTTTCGGAATGCCCGCCTTCTTTTCCTAAATCAAATTCTCCTTTCGGATTTTTATCGAACTGCGCGCCCCATTCAATTAATTCTTTTATTCTCTCTGTAGATTCGGTGACAACCATCCGCACAACTTCTTCATCGCACAAGCCGTCTCCGCAAATCAATGTATCCTGAATATGTTTTTCATACGAATCGGGACTATGCATTACGGCAGCAATTCCTCCCTGCGCATATTTAGTGTTTGATTCGTCTTCGTTAGCTTTCGTAAGAATTAAAACTTTTCCGTAAGGCGCAACCTTCAGCGCATAACTTAATCCAGCTATGCCTGAACCGATGATGAGAAAGTCAACTCTTCTTTTCATTATTGTAGCGAAGTACGAACTTTTTTACGAAAATACAAATTACGAATGAATCTTTTTCTGTTCGTACTTCGTAAGTTCGTATTATATTCGTACTTCGATGGAAGCAATAAAGAAAATGCCTGTTGTCGTGTATGCGGAAAGCACGCCCAATCCTTCGGCAATGAAATTTGTGGCGAATAAAATTCTTCTGGAGAATTCTCTTCCGCTGGAATTTTTTTCCGCTGCCGAAGCAAAATCTTCCCCGCTCGCAATGGAACTTTTCAAATTCCCGTTTGTGAAAAGCGTTTTTATTTCCGGCAACTACATTACGCTTTTCAAAATTGAATCAGTTGACTGGAATGAAATCATTATGGAACTTCGGGAATTTCTGAGAATATACCTGAGCGAAGGAAAAGCAGTGATGTCAGAAGTCGGAACAAAGCAGGATGTGAACGAGAAAACCATAGAATCAAAAATCAGCAGTGAAGTTATTGACCATACAATTCCACAGACAGAAATTGAAAAAAAGATTATTGACGTTCTGGAGCAATACGTGATGCCTGCAGTCGCACAAGACGGAGGGCTGATAGTTTTTCGTTCCTATAAAGATGGAGTAGTTTCTCTTCTGATGCGCGGGGCTTGCTCGGGCTGCCCTTCATCAACGGTAACTCTTAAAGCGGGAATAGAAGCGTTGCTTAAAAAATTTATTCCGGAAGTGAAAGAGGTGGTGAGCGAAAGCCCCACCCCTTAATCCCCTCCCCAAAGGAGAGGGGAGATTTTTTCCGAATTATTTTTTGCCGACTGCTTACCGCCAACTGCCAACTTTTCTTTATCTTCACACCCCGAAGAGAAACAAAATTTCCTTCCACACTTCGGGATGTCAACAGGTACAAAATATATTTTCGTTACGGGCGGTGTTACTTCTTCGCTTGGCAAAGGAATTGTTTCCGCATCGCTCGCCAAACTTTTGCAGGCGCGCGGCTACACGGTTACGATTCAAAAGTTAGACCCTTATATCAACGTTGACCCCGGCACTATGAATCCGTATGAGCACGGTGAGTGTTACGTTACGGATGATGGCGCGGAAACCGATTTGGATTTGGGACACTACGAAAGATTTCTTTCCGTTCCCACTTCACAGGCGAACAATGTTACCACAGGAAAAATTTATCAGAGCGTGATTGATAAAGAA